>JAOZTW010000661.1 GCA_029938985.1 Bacteroidales bacterium
ATACCAAAAAAGCAAACGACGGCAAGAAGTTACCGTTAAGGTTCATAAAAAAAATAAAATATGAAACAGATAAATAGAATAATCAGAACTCTTGATATAGCAACTTCAAATGAAAGAGAAGACGCATTAAAAAGTATCATATTTGATATTCTATTTAACAATGACAAACCTATTACTTTTAATGAATTATACGAGTTAATAGTAAAAGACTATTCATTAAAGCCAAATAAAAATGAACTTAAAGAAACAATTGATTTATTAAGTGATGACATTAATTATACTAAAAACAGATACGAACTTCTGAACGAAAAAAAACAAGAAATACTATTATTGTCATTAAAACATAAAGAACGAAAATTAGAACATTTTAAACATTTCGGGAATATATTAGATGAAATAACCGAAAAAACTATTGAAGAAGTAAAAAAAATTTCTATTATTCAGATATTTATTGAATACTTATATGATTGCTTTCTTAGCTATGACAAAGAAGCTTTAAAAATGTTTATTCCAAATCTCAATAATGGAAATGATTTATTTGATGATGAGAATTTATTAAAAAATGCCCTTGACAAACTATCATCCCCCCAAGAAAAAACGATTTTGAAAAAATTAATTGCTATTTTTCCTCAAAAAATTAATAGTGATTTATTGGCATATCTTGATAATTTAGCATCAAAAGCAGAGAGTTTCTTTTCATTAGGGCTAAAAAAAGAACTATACAATGAAATAAAAGAAACAGTAATATCAAATTGGACATTGTTACTGGATACAAATTACTTTTATTCAATTCTTGATTTGCACAGTCATAGAGAAAACGCAATATGCAAAGAAATCAACCAGTTGGTAAGAGAAGGAAAAGTAAACATTCAATTAAATTTTTTACCTGAAACATTTAGCGAACTTAAAAATAAAAAAAATTATTTAGAAAAAGTTATTATAAATGATAGTTTTAAACCAAATCAAATACGTGCTTTATTGGATAGTGATAATCTTGACCCATTTGCACGTCAGTATTATACGGAAAAATTAAAAGATAATGAAACACCTCATCCTTCTGAAAAAATAAGATACTCAAATCAAATATTAAATTCAAGAAAGATAGAACTTTTAGAGTATGATTTAATGCCATTAAAAGAAAAAGAAAAACATTTTGAAGAAAAATACTCTGAATTTAACACATACCTTGAAACAATTAATTCTATCAGAGAAGAAAAAGGTCTTCCTATAAAATCAAAGAGCCCTGATTTAATAGACCATGACATATTTTATAGAGAAGCAATATTATTCATGCGAGACAGTAATACTTTTTTCAGTAAAACTAAACTTTTTGGATTAACACTTGATAGGGTTTTAATAAATTTTGATAGATACATATTAAAACAAAAAAATGTAGATAGTATTGTTCCTACATTTTTTCTGCCTTCTATGATTATAAGAAGAATACGAAAAATTTTACCTCTGGATACAGATGATTATAAAAGAGCCTTTATTTCAGCAATTTCATCATCTACATTTGTAGAAAATAAACCTAAGTCAAGAATTTCTCAAAGAACAGTTTCACATTTTAAAAAGATTGGTATAGATAATGAAGAATTGATTTTAAACTGTTTAGTTGATGATTTATTTTTAAATGAATTTGAAAATAGAGAAAACACAGACACTCTTGATGAATTTGTTGAAAGTGAGATTAATAAACGACTTCAACAAATTAGTATAGAAAAAGAAAATTTAGAAATCCAATTAGACCTAAACAAAGAAACTTTAAATACAAATGAAACTAAACAAAAAATAAAAGATGAAACTATAAGAAAATACGAAACACAAATAACGAATTTAGAAGAAAAAATAAATGATAAAGAACAAAATGAACAAAAAATTACAGAAGAGACACAAAACAAAATAGAAGAACTAATAAAAAGCAGTAATGAAAATATAAAAAAGCAAGAAGAGAAAGAGATAGACGATTTTAACGAAAAAATAGAAGCTTTCCAAGATGAATTAGATAATTTAATAGAATTAAAAGAACAAGTTTATAAAAAAGCAGAAGCAAGAGCTCAAAGAAAGATTTATAGCAACTCTATATTATCATTTACAATTGGTTTTCTATTATCTTTTATTCTAAATTTCATATTCAAAGATGATTTTAAAAGTATTTTTTGGTTTAGTATTTTAATTCCACCTGTAATTTTGTGGATTTATTTTCTAACCACTTATAGTAGTTCTTTTAATCAATTTAAGACAGATTTTGCGAATAAAGAAGTAGATATGCTTTTTTCTAAAAAGAAAATTCCTAAAATTGAGAAAAAAATAGAAGCCTATAAAAATAAATTAAAAGAAAAGACAACAAATTTCACTCAAAAAATTGAAATAAATGGCGGTGTAAAAGGTGTTGTTGGAAATGTAAATACAAATGACTTTATTCAAAATTAAAAATCAAATTATGAAAATAAAAATAGAAGGTGGTGTCCATAATTCAATCATTGGCGATATAAATACTGAAACATTTATACAAAATCAGTATAATAATGAAAACTCAAAAAAAACATTTGATAAAAATCAAATTTTAAATGACTTAGTAGATAAATCTATCAGGTTATTAGAACGTAAAAATAAGTTGTCAAAAATAGAAGATTTATACAATGATGACTTTACTCATTTTTTACGAGATTTAGGATATTATACTACCGACCAAACACGGACAGGTAAAGCATTAAAAACAGTTGGCGAAGTAGATATAATGATTAGAAAAGAAAACGGAACACCTGTTTCTATAATTGAAGCATTTAGACTTAGTTCTTGTGGAAAAGATAATTCTGTAATTAGTAAACATCTTAATAAATTATTGCATGATTATGACACAGCGGGTCATAAAAGAAATTTTGTTTTGGTATATGCAGAAGCTTCAAATTTCTCAAAATTGTGGGATAGTTATTGTGAATATCAAAAGGACTTGAACAATAAGCCTGATTTTAAGGGCAAACACAAATTGAAAACTTTCGAAGATACAAACGATAAATTTTCAAAAGTTACAGACGTAAAAGTTGGTAAAGCAATACACGAACGAGAAAAACAAGATATTGAGATTTTTCATGTTTTTATTAATATGACATAACAGACAAAGAACCTTAACATTTGCTTTGATGTCAATATTTTGTGTGGGTGGTAGTGAGTTTTTTCGCTACGCTCAAAACCCACCACCACCCACACAAAATATCGCCACAAGAGCAGTTACCGATAAGTGTAATTGTGTCGCTAGCGCTCCCCAATTACAC
>JAOZTW010000662.1 GCA_029938985.1 Bacteroidales bacterium
AATTTAAGTTTACGTTTTATGAATTATTTTGTAAACTTATTTTAGGACAAGACATTCTGTCAGTCCAACTGTCATAGTTGTTAAAAATTGAATTTGGTGTATTCCATAGCAAACATTCAATTAAAAATGAAGTAATCCCCTTATTAACAGGTTCATTTTCATCAATCATTTGGTATCTTATTCGTTTAAATATTCTTACAAGTCGTTTGAACCTGCGTTGTGTTTCGCTGTTTTTTATCTTTCCATTTTCAATATGAATTTTAGGGTAATTAATTACTTCTGTATGCGTGTTATATGTGTAAAATTTAATTCCTTCAATATAGTTATTTGGTGTTTTACTATTCTTATATTTGAAATTTTTATATTGGAACGATGGGACTGCATCAGCTTCTACACGATATGAATTAGATTTTATTTTAATTGACTTATTGCCTGGTTTCACATTATCTTGACCATATTTTTCTATTAATGCAGTTACAATCAATTTTCTATAATCAGAAAAGTTATTTGTCCCTTCTGAAAAACCGTAATCATTATCTTTAAGTCCGTCTGGATATTCACAATAAAATGTATCTTTAAGCATTACACAAACGTCCACGTCACTTTCTCTTTTTACATTTGTATTATTAGCGTATGAACCTTGAACAAAAATTTCTATATTTTTATTTTTCAAATCATCTGATGACCTTATTGCATCTTTTATCATTGAAATAGCATTTGAAATTCGTTGCTCTTCACTTTCACTTGCAGGCTTTCTCCAATTATTATATGTTTCTTCTGAAAATCTACTCATTATTTTTACCAATTATTATTACACCATCTGTATAACCAAAACCATATCCTGCATCACGACGAATTGAATATTCACCTGAATTTATTGGGGTGATTTTGATTAATTCAATATTCTTTTTTTCAAAATCGTTAAGAGTTTTCTCAATTTCTTTTGATAATTGCAGACTATCAACAGCTCCAAATATTGGTTTTGTTTCAGGTATCATTTTTTCTAATTCTGAGCTATAATTTTCTTTTCCTGTCTCTTTTGTTTTCCAGTTTGATTTTACAAATTTTGTTATATACATAATTTCAATATTTATTTATTTTTAATTGCCGATAAGTGTAATTGGGGAGCGCTAGCGACACAATTACACTTATCGGTAACTTGCTTGTGGCGGGCATTTTTTGTTTTTTGTGTTGCCGTAGGCGAAATAAAAAGCAAAAAATGACTGACATCAAGCAAAATGTTGTGGGCATTTATTCATCTAATTCTCTGTTTTCAATTAATTGTTTTAACTTATCCTTGCTTGGTAAAACTGTTTCATATTTACTTGCAAATATCTGATTTTCATTCAAAGGCAACGTAAATTTCACTAATGCGTCACTTTTTTGTTTGCATAGTATTATTCCGATTGTTGGGTTTTCATCTTCCAATTTTATCTCTCTGTCATAATAATTTACATACATTTGTAATTGCCCTAAATCTTGATGCTTTAATTCTCCGATTTTTAAATCAATTATCACAAAGCATTTTAACAGTCTGTTATAAAAAACCAAATCAATGTAAAAATGTTTATCATCGAACGAAATTCGTTTTTGTCGGGCTACAAAAGTGAAACCTTTACCAAGTTCAAGTAAAAAATATTCAAGTTTATCAATTATTTTTTGCTCTAAATCTGTTTCTGTATAAATTTGTTTTTGTTTGAAACCAAGAAAATCTAAAACTAATGGGTCTTTTACAGCATCTTTTGGTTTTTCAATTATTTGTCCTTTTTTACTCAACTTTTTGACACCTTCTTTATCTGTGCTTAATACAAGTCTTTCATAGAGAGATTTGTTATATTGTCGTTCCAATTCTCTCACAGACCATTTGTTATTGACACTTTCAATTTCATAAAAATTGCGTTCGTCTTCTTTGTCAATTCGCATTAGTTTTATGTAATGTGTCCAGCTTAATAAAAATATTGGTTTCTCTGATTTTTTGAATTGCGAAATCACTGATTTCGTTTTTGCCGATTGATTTACAGTTATCTCTGTTTTTGCTTGTGAATAAGTCAAATAAAACTGACGTATGAGTTCTAAATTTCTTTTTGCAAAACCTTTCCCGAACTCTTTACTCAATTTAAGAGACAATTGTTTTAGAAGCTGCTTCCCGTATTCTGCTCTTTTTTTTCCTTTTTGTTCTTCTTCAACAATCATATTACCAATTTCGTAATATGTGTAAACCATTGTAAGATTTATGTTCGAAACAATACTTTCTCTGGCAGATTTCAGTAAATCAGCTATTTTAATATATAAATTATCATTATTTTTTTCTATTTCTTTTGACATAAAAAAGTTAATATTTGCAATTTGTTTTTTGTTCAAATTTATCAATTATCGTAAGGAAATCTTGATTTAATCTGTTTTTAGTTTCAATTATTATTTCTCTGGGTATTTTTTTATAAAAAGCTTGTGCAATTCCACCTGCTATACAAGCCATTGTGTCGCTATCTCCGCCTAATGAAACTGCATTCCTGATAGTATCTTCATAATTGTTGCTTTCCAAAAATGAAATTATACTTTCAGGAACTGAGCCTTGACAAGTTACGTCAAATTGATACGTTTTTCGTATTTCATTAACAGATTTGTTCAGATTATATCCGAAAGTATTTGTAATATAATTTTTTATTTCCTGTTTAGATTTTCCGATTTTTGCTAAAAATATTGCAGATGCAACCGATTGAGCACCTTTAATTCCTTCCGAATGATTATGTGTTATTTTTGCACTATTTTCAGCCTGAAAAAGAACTTCTTCTATCGTATCAAAATAAAATCCAATTGAACTTACACGCATTGCCGAACCATTTCCAAAACTGTTATATGGCATTGGGTTTTCACTGAAAAACCAATTATAAAATCGTGAACCATATTTCTTCTTTGGATATTTTAGAGCATATTCTTGTAGAGTTTTCACATAATCTTTTTGATTTAAAAGACAATCAGCAACTGCGACAGTCAATACTGTATCATCCGTAAATCGAGAATGTTTCCCAAATAAAGGAAAATCTTTTGTTTTTATTGTTCTCGTTTCATAAACAGAACCAATAATATCTCCTGCAATTGCTCCAATCATTATTTTTTTATAATTTTCACTATTATACTATGTTTCATTATCTGTTTTTTTTTAGTTGCCCACAACGGAAACTGCTCTTGTGACGATATTTTGTGTGGGTGGTGGTGGGTTTTTGAGCGTAGCGAAAAAACTCACCACCACCCACACAAAATATTGACATCAAAG
>JAOZTW010000663.1:0-695 GCA_029938985.1 Bacteroidales bacterium
AATTAATTTTATAAATTATTGATAATCAATATAAAATGAAAGCAAAAACTTTAGTCAAGTATTTTTTTAAATTGTTGTTCGCTTGGTAAATTAACTGCAATTTTGTAATAAAAAAATTATTTGTTGTTTGTCTTTTATTTTACAGATAATAAGCGAGCTATGCCCTCATGGCAATTTCGCCACAGCTTGTGGCGAAATTAGTTTTTTTTGCATTTCTTCAAAAACAAATTTCATTCTGTGTAAATTTCTTGCAGAAAACCAGAAACACCGTTAAATTAGGCTCTCTTTAGTTTGTTGGTTTTCAATTTTTTTATCGCAGTATTCATTGCTGTTGTATAATTTTGAATTTCGTCCCAGTCATCTCTTTTTTCTGGAGCAATATCTTTACGCTCAAGTAATGCTTCGTCTATGTTGGTTTGTGTGCCTTCAATTTTACTACTTTGTGTTGCTTCTTTTAACACGTGCATATTTATAAACAAGTCAATATTAGGAATATAATCTGAATACATATCTAATTTACCTATCAGTCTGTTTGCTTCGCCAAGCAGTTGTATAAGTTCCATATTATTAATTTCCCATTTTTTATTAATAACTTCTGGCTGAAAACTTTTATAATATCCTTGGTTAATATATGTTCCTGCTTTAAAATTTTTCATATTCTATTTTTTTATTAAAATTTAAAATAAGAGTATTGC
>JAOZTW010000663.1:795-3264 GCA_029938985.1 Bacteroidales bacterium
TTATTCTATTTTTTGGATAGAAACTAAAATAAGAGTATTGCTTATTCTATTTTTTGGATAGAAACTAAAATAAGAGTATTGCTTATTCTATTTTTTTAAAATAAACAATTAAAATGGTGTTTCATTACCAAAGTTTGTTGCAAAAGTTATTTTTTCAATTTATTGATTATTTTATTAAAATCGCTATTAATTTTTTGAGATTTATTAAATTTATCGTATTCTTCAAATGCTTTTATTTTAGCTTTTTTTCTTCTTTTTCTAACTGTTTCCAAAATGGAAACAGTTGTATTCTCTTGTAGTTCACCAATTTTATATATATTAGCTTTTATTTTTATTTTTTTATAAATAATTAAAAAGGAGTTTCAATATTTAATTCGTTACAAAAGTCTGCAATTATTTTGTCTGTTTCAGCCATTTCTTTGTCAAGTTGTTTTAGTTCTCTCGCTACTTCTGCAATGTTTATTGGTTCTTCCTCCTCAAAAGTATCTACATAGCGAGGTATGTTTAGGTTGTAATCGTTTTCTTTTACCTCATCAAGATTTGCTACATAACTGTATTTATCAATTGTTATACGTTCTTTGTAGGTATCAATAATTTTATCAATGTCTTGCTGTCGCAGATGGTTTTGATTTTTAACTTTTTCAAAATGTTTGCTTGCATCAATAAATAATATATCGTTTGGGCTGGTACGGCATTTTTTGTAAACCATAATACAAGTAGGAATTGAAGTACCATAAAAAATATTAGCTGGCAGACCTATTACAGCATCAAGAAAATTGCGGTCTTGTATTAAATATTTACGTATATGTCCTTCTGCTGTACCTCTAAATAATACACCGTGAGGAAGTACAATTGCCATAGTTCCGTTGTCGGCAAGGTGATGTAGCATGTGTTGCACAAATGCAAAGTCGGCTTTTGATTTGGGTGCAAGTTTACCGTATTGGCTAAAACGGTCGTCGTTCATAAACAATGGGCTTGCACTCCACTTTGCAGAAAAAGGCGGATTTGCAACTATTGCTTCGGCTTTTAAATTAGTGTGCTGTGGTCGTTCAAGAGTGTCTTCTTGTTTAATGTTAAACCTACGAAAATGAATATCGTGCAAAATCATATTCATACGTGCAAGATTGTATGTTGTTCGGTTAAATTCTTGCCCATAAAACATTGAAACTTCATTAGCTTCTTTTGCTACTCTAAGTAATAATGAACCAGAGCCACAAGTGGGGTCGTAAACAGATTTAATTTGTTTTTTGTTTGCCGTAACGAGCTTTGCAAGTATTTTGGAAACTTGCTGAGGTGTGTAAAATTCGCCAGCCTTTTTACCAGCTGAACTGGCAAACTGTCCTATAAGATATTCGTAGGCATCGCCAAGTAGGTCGGAGTCGGGGTTTTCTATATCAAAGTCTATACCGTCTAAGTGTTGTAATATTTTAGAAATAATAATATTTTTGTCTTTAGCAGTTTTACCGAGCTTAGTAGAATTAAGGTCAAGGTCTTCAAAAAGGTTGTTAAAATCGTCTTCGCTTTCTGTACCCATTGTACTTTGCTCAATATGTTTTAATATGTTTTGTAAGTCTCCGAGAATAAAATTAGATTTACTTTCGTCTTCGGATTTAGAATTACCTTTTTTTACTATCTGACAAAAAAGTTCCGATGGTTTTAGAAAATAACCGAGCTTTGTAAGAGTTTCTTCTTTAACAGCGTTTATGTATAGTTTGCCTTCTTCTGTTGTTTCTACTATTTTTTGATATTTTATCTTTTCGGATTTAAGTAATTCATTATTAACATATATAATAAATTTTTCGGAAAGGTATTTGTAGAAAATAAAACCAAGAATATAGTCTCTAAATTCGTCTGCATTCATTCTACCACGTAGAGTGTCTGCAATAGCCCATAGCTTTTGCTCTAATTTTCTTTTTTGGTCTTCTGACATTTTATATTGTTTTTGAAGTTTTGAATATGCAAAAGTAACAAAAGAAATGAAAAAAACGAATTTTGCCTATGAATTTTAATCATCAGAGCAAGCAGCTGCTTCCTCTTCGTCTTCTTTTTTATTTTTGTCAGAAATACTTTGCACTTGTTGTAAGTAGTCAGTTCGGTTTAGTAATGTGGCGTTTGCATCAAAATATATTTCAAAATTCCATTTTTCAGAAGCGATATATAAACCTCTTTGTAAAATAAAAGCAGACTTTGTGTATCCACTAAAAATGTTTTTATTATATTTTTCTCCCAAAATAGCAAATAATGTGTCCTTTTCTTTTCTATTGTTTTTACGAATTAGTATTTTCCCTCTGCTGGTGCGAGCTTGTAGCTCGTATCCAACCTATTATAAAAGTCAATATCAATTACAGATTTTTGGTCTGTGTGATTTTTTTGATACTATACGAGGTTGGATACGAGCTACAAGCTCGCACCAGCAGCAGGGCTGTTGCATGCTTATATAAAATTAACTTTCAATATTCAATACTGAAT
>JAOZTW010000090.1 GCA_029938985.1 Bacteroidales bacterium
AGACGTAAGTACCTAAAGTATTTTAAGTGTTAAAATTCAGACTATTAATATTAAATCATTACTTTAGAAACTTAAGTCTTGCTACAGTAGTTGTTTTTTGTTTTTTTTGTATTTGCAGATTTATCTGCTTTGTTTTTGCAACTTTAGTTGCAGTAAATCAGCGAATTGGCGAGCAGTACTAACAAACAAGAAAAAGAACAAAAAAATGACGGTAATGCAACAAGACTTACTTATTAAATACTTTAGATATTTAAGTCTTAATACAGTAGTTTGCTATTGTAAATGAGGATTTTGAAACTTTTTAAAATATCAGAAAATTTGCATTAGTGAAATATGTCATACTATAACTTTTTATTATAATTGGTCAGGGTTTCATTAAAATTGAAACCCTGACTCATTTTTACAATATCTGATAATTCTATACTTAGTTTACAAATATTTAGAAATAAAAAATGCAAAAAACAGAGTTTAAAATTGTAGTTTATGAAGCTCAAAAAATATTGGAACTTGAAACCGAAGACCAAGAATTAGTAAGAAAGTCAAAAAAGGTTTTGAGCAAAGCCTATGCTCCTTATTCGTTGTTTAATGTAGGAGCTGCTGTTTTGTTAGAAAACGGAAAAATTATTACTGGTACAAATCAAGAAAACTCAGCATATCCATCTGGATTGTGTGCAGAGAGAGTAGCTCTTTTTTATGCAAATTCTCAATATCCTACCGTTGCTGTAAAAACAATTGCAATAGCTGCATTTCATAATAATGAATATATGCAAAACCCTGCTCCTCCCTGTGGCTCGTGCCGACAAGTTATTATTGAAACTCAAACAAGATTTAATAAAGCTATAAAAATAATATTGTATGGAGAAAAAAAGATTCAAATTATTGAAGACGCTCAACAATTATTGCCACTTAGCTTTTCGAATAAATTTTTAGAATAATAAAATAATTAGTGAAAAAGAAAAAATAACGGCGTATTCTTGAGTTACTTATTATTTCATTTTTCACTTATCAAATAATTTTAAAAAACAAAAAAGTGTTAAATACTTTTTTTTATTTATGAAAAATGCCCATTTTTTTCATTTTTAAAAGGATTACAATTTTTTTACTCCATCATAATATTTAACTGAAACTCCAGTATTAATTTCATTAAAAAGAGCTTAAGAATGAAAAAAATATTTGTATTAATAATATTAACATTTTTTTTTCTTTTCGCAAATTCTCAATTTGTAAAGAGAGATAGTACATTTTTTCAGCCTAAAATTAAATTAACTTTCACACCGCATCATTTAATATATAATTGTTTAAAACTGAATGTGGAAAAAGAGCTTAAAAATAATGATTGGCTTGACATTCCTATAGAAATGTACTACGGAAGAAGAATGTCAAATTCCGAAAACGTAACAACAAGAAGTAATTATTACGACAATCTTTATGGATTAGGTATTGGTGCCAACTACAAACATTTTTTTCCTTTTTATAATATGAAAAATCTCTACTTCTCGGTAGGAGGCATGTATCATTTCTTTTTTCTGAATTATAAATCAAGTATTTGGCAAATTGAAATTGTGAACGGAACTCAACAATACCATTTGAATGAAGTAGATGTTTATGAACAAATAAATCGCTTTAATGCGAATATTAATGTGGGGATTGAAACTGAAATGTATGAAAAAATATATTTTGACATGTTTTTTGGATTAGGACAAAGATATAGCCTTCCTTTTTATAATTTTGAAATTAGCGAAAACAAGTTTGACCAAACCATGTGGGCTTATGGATATTCTGGTACAGTAATATTTATAGGCATGCGAATTGGATTGTTGTACAAAAATTTTGATTGAAAACTTGCCTTAATAGAAATGAAATAATAAGTGAAAAAGGCAAAATAAACAAGTAGGTTGGAGTTAATTATTTTTTCTTTTGGCATTTTTCACAAGTATCAATTTCTTCGTTACTTTTGAAATATTAAAATGCTCATTTACAAAGGTAAACTTTAATTCTAATATTTCAAAAAAGCCTTGAACTTGACACTTGTGAAAAACGCCTTTCTTTTTCACTAAGTTATCCAATCTACTTATTTTTTTCCTTCTAAAAAAGTTTATTTGAAAAATATTTAATGAAAATGAAATAATAAGTAACTCCAGGATACGCCGTTTTTTAAAAATTTAATAATCTGCAAATAGCGAGCTATTTAATGATATTTTTTAAATTTTAAAAGGGCAAAACAAACAAGTAGATTGGGGGTAGTTATTTTTTCTTTTTCACTAAAATCAAATTTTTTAAATTTTGGTGTTTAATTTAGATTTATTAAGGCATATTAAAATTAATAATTGACGATTTAAACTTGTTCTTTTTACTTCTTCAAAAAAATATGCAAATATCCTGATATTATTATATTTATTGAATTGTTAAAAACAAAAATAACTTCGTTTTAATTTATCAATTATTTATTTTAATATGCCTTAGATTATAGCCAGGCAAAAAAAAGTTTATATTCTAAACAAATTTTAACATGCTAATATTAAGCTAACTAATAATTTTAATAAGACAATAAAAAATTGTACATAAATAGAATATAATGCATAAAAAAAGCCTGTAACGTGTTATGTTACAGGCTTTTGATTTGTGTTTTGGCGGTCTGGACGGGACTCCCAATTAATTGAAGTAAGTAATTGTTATTTATTTATTTATAGTTTATGTGTTGAGTAAATAGGGTTTAATTAGGGACTATACGTTTATTTATTGCAAATTTAAAGAAAATATATAATAATAAAAAATATATATTATTAACCACCTTAAAAAAAGCTTAAGAAAATTTTATTTCTTAGGCTTTTTTTATTTTTTTTTAAAAAAATTAAGTAAAAAAAAATTACTATTTTACCTGAAAAATACAATTTTTATGAAAAATAGAAAATCTAAGTAAAAAAAGATTTTTAATTTTGTTCTTCTTTTTTTTCAGAATCTTGTATATTTCAACTTCTTAATTTAAAGTATTATATTTGCATGAATTAGAAAAAAATAAACTATGAAAAAAATAACATTTTTATTGAAGTCAGAAGTTGCCGATTTGTACGATATATCAAATTATCTACTCATTAGTTGGATTGAAGAATATCATGAGTTAAATTTACTGATGAAAAAATACGGTTATAATAGATACCAAAAACTTTTTACAGTGAAACAAGTTGAGTTGCTGTTTGAATATATTTATTTACCCGATAAAATTGATAAAAGAATACTTGATGCTGATTTAAAAATACCAATTAGAGCGTATACAAAAAGAAAAATTGCGAATTTTTATAATATAACGAAAAAAACTCTCAAAAACACAATAAAAAATATAGAATTTATAACTTTTCTTGCAGAAAATACCAAAAAAAAGTACGACCACAGTGAAATTTCAATGATTTTTAAATTTATTGGACACCCAAAGCGAAAAATAATCAAAAAAGAGGAAGAATAATCAAAAAAAAAGAAAGAATAATCAAAAAAGAAGAAGAATAATCAAAAAAGAGGAAGAATAATCAAAGCCATATATCAACCTGTCGTATGTTTGCAGTTCAAAATTATTAATTTAATCTGCTTTATTTATGACAATACTCACAACAGCTTTGGTTGCTTTAGGTTTGTCCACGATAACACTTATAGTGGGCAAAGCAAGCGAATATGCGAAAGTTTTAGACCAGCTTAATTATGAGTTGAAGTTGAAAACATTTAAGTTATCAGTGAGTGGTTTAAAGATTGTTTTGGATTTTTGGTTAGATAATCCTACCGATTCAACTATAAAAGTAAGTTACCCTCTTGTTTTATTATTGTACGATGGCGAGTTTTTAGCACAAAACACAGTTAATAATAAAATTTATAAACTTAAACCAAAAAGTCAACTAACTGTACCTAATATTACTTTTAATTTTGGACTTCTTACCGTGGGGCGGCTTCTTATTACAAATATTGTTGACATCACAAATGCTATAATAAACGATTCTTTTAAAGTTTATGTTGAACAATTGAAAAAGAAAATCATTTACAATGTTAGTTTAAGCGTCAATAATATACCTGTAAATTATAAGGCAATAGCATTGGGACGTATGGAGATGTCTGCAATAGAACGTCCTATTCGTTCTGCACCAGAATTCGATAAATACTTCCCCTTACCGCAAGGAAAAATAGAGACAGTCTTAAAAAATGCAAATGTACATCAAACTGTAAGGATGATGTATAAAGTTGTAAAAAAGGACAGTCATCTTTTAACGAAAGTAACAAAAGCTCTTTTTTCCGAAGAAAAAACAATATTACAAACTTGCGAAAAAATTTTCAATTTTTGTTTTGATCATATAAAGTATGGTCTTGAAAAAGGAGAACAGCTAAAAAATCCGTTGGTAGTTTATCACTATGGACAAAGATTGGCAAGAGCTTTTTATAAAAAAAATGGCTATTATTCAAAGCAACACACCGCTGATTGCGATGATTTGGCAATGTTTATTGCTTGTATATTAAGGAATTTAAACATTAGATATTCTTTTCGTATAGCCTCCTACGAAACGTATAGCAATTATTCGCATGTTTATGTTATTGCGTTTGACCAGAAAGGAAACAGTATTATCATTGACCCTGTTTACCACCGATTCAACGCAGAGAAAAGAACAGTTAAACAATTAACTTTTGAAAAAAAATAAATCATGAAAGGAATACCAGTTACTTATCTTAGTGGTGTAAATATAGCTCAAGATATACTAAAAATGTTTTTAATAAATACAAGAAATATTTTTTTAAAACAACAACCATATTGTAGTAATACCTTGTATTATATAGAACTATTTGACTATCTTTTAAGATATTGGGATACAAGTAACAGAAATATTGCATTTAACTATGTAATAAAAGCCGAACAAGAACTGGGAGAAAAAGGAGTTTTTTTTAAGGAATTAAGGATGCTAAGTTTAATGGCAGATAAATTAAATGGAGTAGATGGTATAAAAGATAAATTGAAAGATTTTTTTATAAAAATAAGGAATAAGATATTAATAAAAAAATATAAATCTCTCTCTTCAACAGATGATAAAGATTTTAATATAGAAAGTTTTTTAAAGACAGGACGAGATATTCTTGCAAAGCATAAATTTAAAATTGCGAGTGTGGTCTTTATAGCAACATCAGGAATTGCAATAGTATCTTCAAAAAAATTACAACAACAGTTAAAATTACGCAAATAATGGACATAAAAAAAAACCTCAACGATACAAAAAAATATTTTGAAAAAAATGAATTGACAGACAGTTATTCTATAACGATGCTTGAAATGTTAAATTATGCTCTAAAATACTGGGAGACTGACAATAAATTAATGGCGTTAGCTCACTTGGCAGATAAAGAGAAAGAATTGTTTAATTCGGGGATATTTATAGATGCAGAACGAGATAAAAATGAAGATGGATATTTTGCTATATTATACGACAAACTTGCCACCGAAGAAAATGAATTATATGGCATTGTAGAAGATGATTTAGGTAGTTTGGCAGGCAGAAAAGAACGAGAGGCGAGGCGGAAAAAAAGAAGAGAAAAACGAAAAAAACTAAAAGATAAAATAATAAAAGGTGCAGATAAATTTAAGGATAAAATTACCGGAAAAGGTGGCGGAAACAAGGTTGTTAATGCAGCTAATAAGTTTAATCCAGCAATAGTAGCCGTCCGCAATGCTTTTCGAGGATTAATTTCGGTGAACATTTTTGGTTTTGCGACTATTTTGGCAAACCCGAAATCAAAAAAAGTTTACGATAAAGTATTGAACATGTATTTCAATATGGGAGGTCAGAAAAAGAAAATGGATAAATCCATAAAAAATGGAGCGAAAAGAAAAATTCGATTTAACAAAAAAATGCGAAAACAATTAAACTCAGGGAAGTTAAGTGGTTTGTTTGAACTTGGAGAACTTGGAGAACTTGGAGAGCTTGGAGAAGCTTTAACTATATCAGGCATGATATCCCTTGCTGTTACTCCCATATTAAAAATGTGGGACTGGATAAAAAAATCTGGATTAGACAAAGTTTTAGATAAATTACCTCCACCGAAGAAAGATGGAGGTGGCGGTGGCGGTTCAGAGCCAGAACCAGAACCAGAACCAGAACCAGAACCAGAACCAAAACCAGAACCAGATGCCAGAACAGGAAATTCTAACAATGGCGATGGCAATGGCGATGGCAATGGCGATGGCAATGGCGATGGCAATGGCGATGGCAACTCTAAGAAAAAGTTACCATATATAATTGGAGGAGTATTAGGATTAGGCGTAATAGGAACTGGAATTTTCTTTGCAATAAAAGCCAACAAAAGAATAGAAGGGTCTAAACTTCCAGAATAAAAAAATAATATTAATAATATTTTAGAAAACATGGAAATAAACGGAAAAATAATTACAGTCGAAGACATTGCAAAGAAGACTAGTCTTGTAGGTATTACGTTTGCAACTTATACAATGTCACAAAAAATTGGAAACATGCTTGAAGATACTGTGGAAGATACAGTAGCAGGTCTGGGAGCTAATCCCAATAGCATGATGGTTAAAGCAGTAAAGCCACTTGCTTTTTTATTAACAGGCATAGCATTGATTACTGCCTCTGATAATGAGTACATTAAAGCAGCAGGTACTGGAGTTTCAGTTGCAGGTGTGAAATACATTGTAGGCATGCTTGAAGGACAAACAAAAACGATGACTGCGGATGGTTTTGGTGATGTAGGAATAAATAATCACAGCTTATATCTGCCAGATTTAGACGAAACACCAACGGATCTGCCAGAGATGCTAATTGAAGGACATCATAGCTTGGATATGCCAGAGATGCTAATTGAAGGACATCATAGCTTGGAACTGCCAGATTTAGACGAAACACCAACAGATCTGCCAGAGATGTTAATTGAAGGACATCATGCAAGCAAAGTTGATGACAATTACGATGACGATGACGATGACGATAACTATGACGATTATGTGGAAGAGTATTAAGATTGAAATAACCAATAAAAATTTTTTATAAACATATATAATAACTAAAAAAATGGCAGAAATAAATGGTGTTGATTCATCAGTATTAGATGGGCAACAATCACAAGTGGATAACATGTATTTTACTGAAAATGAATTTGCTGGGCATTTGGGCAATATATCACAAGATTTAGCTTCATTGGACGGCAAAAGAAGACGAAGAGGAAGACAAAGATTTAAAAAATTAATGAAAAATAGAAAGCAAGGACGAGGCAAAGATGTGTCAATTAGACAGCATGAAACAAAAGGCATGTCGTCAAAAGCACTTTTTGAGCGAAGAACAAGATTAATGCCGACAGAAGTGCGAAAATCATTAAATACAGGAAGTTTAGTCGGTTACGATTTCACAGTTTTCGCTATAAAAAATGCAAGATCTTTAACAGAAATGTTTAAGGCAAGCGACAATGAAGAAAAAGGAATTGGAAACCTTAATGCAGGTAAATTACCAAATGGAGCAGTTATGACGATTGACCGAATTATTTTGCTTGCAGGCGTAGGAGCAGATGAAACGGTAAAATCAGGAAAGACTGTGGAATTTAAAAAGATAGCCAAACATATTGCAAATGGAACTTTTAATTTCAAAAACGGACAAAAAATATTTGCAGAAAACTCTTCTTCCGCTATTTTTCAACATGATGGAACAAATGAACTACAAATTGGCGAATTAAAATTAGGAAATCCTGTGGTGATAGACCCAACTAAGCAAATAATATTTGAACTTGACGTAGTCGATGATTTTGACCCTAAATTGTTTATTAGAGTAGAGTTAAGAGGAATGATTACTGTACAAGGATAAGGATAACA
This sequence comes from Bacteroidales bacterium, assembly GCA_029938985.1. Classification (GTDB taxonomy): domain Bacteria; phylum Bacteroidota; class Bacteroidia; order Bacteroidales; family JAOZQN01; genus JAOZQN01. Next base: position 7,841 of record JAOZTW010000090.1, read on the forward strand.
ATAAATATTTTATTTATGCAAAAAGAAAAAAGAATAAAATACGAGCTTGAAATGTATGAGCTTAAAGTAACCTCGCAGAACGGCAAAGCGAATGTTTCGGACAAAACAAGGACTGAGCATAAAAAAATAATTGGTATATTTTGTGTCCTGAAAGGCGGTTCTCAGCCTAATTTTCAATCAACAATTAAAATTTCGGTGGATAGAGAACCACTTGTTTCAGACGTAAAATTTCATCCTTTTATTATCGAAAAAACTAACGCATTATCAGTAGAAGAGGCAATGTGGATGTGTGACAAAGATATTAATAATTCAGATGTGAAAATTGAATATAGAGACGGCGGAGAGCAAGCAGAACCTTACACCTTAAATGTTTACTTTGTATGCGAAAAATAGAACACATCGAATTTTCAAATGTTTTGGAAAACAATAAAGGAAGCAAGCTGGTGGTAAAAATCCCATCAGCAATTGAAAGGATTACAAATATTGGACTTTATATTAGTAATCCTTTGAAGTCAAATTTTGCGACAATAGATGAGGCGTTAAGTTCCTTATTCAATGCTGTAGAAATATCTGTTCTTTTTTTTAATCAAAACAATACGATTTTAGATTTTCAATTGATTAGCAACCAGTTTGTGGGCTATGAAAAAATAGACGATTCGTTCGGAACAGGCAAAAATTTTAGAATAGTCTATAATTTTTCGTTAAAAAAAATTTTCATTCCAACAAAGATTTTTAATATCCGCAATACCGAGACAACTATCATCTTTAAGGAAACAGACGTATTATCAAGAAAAAGACAATTAATACCAGCTTATGCAAACTGGAAGCCAAACGTTATAATATATTTAGAACATGAGTGACAATTTTATCATAGAACAAAAATTAAAACATTACACTAAATATTTATGGAAAACGAATTTTTACAACTTGTCTTTTGAAAAAATAGTAGTAGATAGTGCAAATTTCAAAACTAAAATTGGAAATTCAAATGCTTTATTTTTTATATCTAAAAAGATTGATATACCTAATACTGCGAAAATTAAAATGAGCAGTGTTGATAATTTTTTAGTGTTTTCTAAAACCGAGTTCGAAGAACTACAACTTGCAGAATATGAATGTTTTTCCGACTATTTAAAAGTAAAAACAGAAAGTTATGGGGAAAACTTTATCCCTTTTATTTTAAAATTTATAAAAATAACTCCATTTAATTAACATAATGAATCCTTCAATTGATAGAATTAAAGATTTAATTAACAATAATAAAGAGTTGATATTTGCTATATCTGTTGGCAAAAATTACTCGCTAACGCCGTCAATTGTAGTGACGGCAAATGAAAAAAGAGCTGGAATAAAGTCTTTTGAAAAAGCTCTTTTTGATATTGAAAAGTACAAACCAGACTATCTAATTGTAGATTTGTACAAACAAACTCCCAGTGGCAATCATTCAAAAAAACCTTTTGTAATCGAAAAGATACAGCTAAAAGAGATTAAAAATAGTGATTCGTTAGGTTTGGGAGGTTTGGGAGGTTTGGGTGATTTGGGAACTATTATTGAAGAAAAAACAAGATTATCGATAACAACCGCAGAAAACAACAGACTGTCGATTGACAATAAAAAATTAAACGAGGAAATCATTGAGTTTAAAAAAGATAAACGAGTTTTAGAAAATGAAAACAGAACTTTAAATGATAAAATTAAAATTCTGGAGTGGGACATAAAGAGTACAGAAAGAGAGCATAAATATGAGGTAACAGACATTAAGCGAAACAGCAACAAACTCGACAAATATGTTGAACTTGGGATAAATATATTAGCAGACAAGATAGGGGAAGATAATATTAGAGGTTTGCTTGGAATAGGCACAAAAGAACAGACTGAGCAAACAAAGCAAAATGCAGAAGTTGAAATAGTTGAGGAAAGTGAAACAAAACTCAACGCAAAAACAACCGCAGATAGCATAAATAACAGTTTAATATCTATCATCGAAAATACAAATGACGAGTATCTTCCAAAAATAATGAAAAATATTGTTGAGATTTATAATTTTTGTATGCAAAATACTGATAATTTAGATATTGTACACAATTTTTATTTGAAAAATAAAGATGAGAATAACAAAGATGAAAAAGAATAAATATAATAACTTTTTTACACCAACAATGAAATGAAAACATCAATAAAAATAACAATTAACGCAAAAACAAAGGAAACGGCAAAAAAACAAGTTTCTCTTATAAGTGCTATACTCAATGGATTATCCGAAGACCAACTTCTTGAGATATACGAAATGCAAAAAAATAAACAGGGATTTTGGAAAAAAGTTGCAAAAGCATTAAAAAATCCGTTTGTAAAAAATCATCTAAAATAATTTTTATGAAACATGTAATGAATCTTGGCAATCCTGCAATTGTAGCCAGTGCAGTAGATATCGCATCGAAAAACCCTAAAGAGACAGTACAGCTAATAAAAGAAACTGGAGGTGTTGCAAAATCTGTAGTAACAGGCTATTTTTCAACTATAAAAACGATAGCTATCGTAGGTGCAACTGTAGTTGGTGGTGGAGTTGCTCTTTTACTTATAGCAAAAGCAATAAAAAAGGCAACTGGCGACAAAGGTAGGGAAAGCGATGAGACAGGATACGATGACGAAGTGAAAGACATTAAAGAGGAGGATCTCTCTTATTCGGCGACTCAATTTAAAATATTCGCAACAAATATTGATAAAGCTTTAAATTATTGGCTTAGCACAGATGAAGACAAAGTTGTTGAAATTATTACAAAAATGAAAAGTAAAAAAGATTTTTTTTTCCTCGTGGATCTGTACGGTGTCCGAGAAGGGAGAAATTTGATAGAGGCGATAATTTCAGAGTTACAAAACAGCCGAGATAAAGAAGAATTTACCGCAATAAAAGCTCATCTTTTACAATTTGGCATAGGAATATGATGGATATAGTGAAAAAAAATAAAGGAATTATTATAACTGGTTCACTTGCAGTTATTACTGTTGGTGCAATAATTATAGCAAGCAAACAGTATAAATTAAAAAAAGTTAGTGAGAGTTCAAAAAAAGTTATAGAAATAGCAGAAAAGTATCTTGGACAAAAAGAGATATGGAAAAGTCAAAAAGAACAAGATTTGGGTTTCCTCGATAAAAATTTCCAAAAAAAGATGACATCGATTGGCTGGTACGTTGGAGCGGCCTGGTGTGCTTTTTTTGTAAGATTGGTGTTTCTTGAGGTTTATACTGGCAAAAAAAGGGAAGTTATAGATAAATTACTAAGCGGAAACACACAAGGAAGTTACAAAAGATTTAAGGACAACGAAGACAAATATAATTGGTACTATGTTTCCAAAACTCCAAAAATAGGTGCAATCGTATGCTGGCAGTACCAACAAAAGAAAACTCAAGGGCATTTTGGCATAGTAAAAAGTGTTTCGGATAACGGTTTTATCACTATTGAGGGAAATTCAAATAAATCGGTAAGAAACGTGAAGCGTTCTTTTACAGAGTTCAACAAAACAATAGGAAATAAACTCGTTGGATTTATAAATTTTAAATAAATGATAAGAATAAATTTCCATGACGGAACTGGATATAAGGATTTTGAGAACTATTTGTTTTCAAACAACGAACGTACTATTGTGCATAACTACGCAAATGATAAAGTAATAATTGATAGCAAAGAGTACAGGGTATCTACTATAAATTTTTTTAATACATTTGCAGACCTAAATGCAAATAACAATAACAAAGACGAGTTAAATGAAATAAAAGAGAAATTACAAACCTTAAACGACACAAGTT
>JAOZTW010000664.1 GCA_029938985.1 Bacteroidales bacterium
AAAGGGCAAAATAAACAAGTAGATTGGGCTTAGTTATTTTTTCTTTTTCACTTAGGCATATTAAAATAAATAGTTAATTATTTGTTTTTAATAGTCTTATTGTTATTTAAAATTGGTAATAAAATTAATGATATTAAACCTACCACTACAACCATTATTGTTTGCGAAGAGTGTGCAACTATTGCATAAGTGTTTCCAATAGGATCTTGTGCAATACCATAAACAATTAGTGTTTCTATAGCAATAAAATGCCATGTTCCAATCCCTCCTGGCGAGGGGATTACCATGCCGTAAGCTGTTAATACAAATATTGTTAGACCTGTTAATACAGACAAGTTTTTTGTTTCGTCAAAACATAACAAAACTACATAAGTCATAAGAAAATACATAGCCCAAATAAAAATAGAATGAAAAATAAAAGCAAGTTTGTTTTCTTTAAGAGAAATAACTGTTTTGAAACCTGCCAATAAATTTTTAAGAGTACCTTCTATTTTTTTAAAAATTTTGGTTTTTACTAATTTTTTTCTAAAAACATAGAGTAGAATAACTATACCAATTCCTACAACAAACAATAAAATAATAATAGGTGTTGAATTTAAAATTTTTGATAAATTTGCCACTATTTCAGGATTGTTGTCTATAAAACCAATTATAACAGAATACTGCGTAACCATAATTACAAAAGTAAGAATTGCCAATATTATCACATCTACAACTCGTTCTGCCACAACAGTTCCCAAAAGTTTTGAAAATGGTATTTTTTCGTATCTATCTACAACACCACATCTAATAAATTCTCCCGAACGAGGAATTGCAGTATTTGTCAAATACATTATCATTATTGAGAAAAAAAGATTTTTTACTTTTGGATTGTATCCCATTGGTTTTAACAATATTTTCCAACGAAAAGCCCTACTTAAATGACTAAGTAAACCTAAAATTACTGCAACAACCGCCCATTTTATATCGGCTTGTAGTAGTGCATTTTTTATCTCTCCAATATCTTGTTTACGATATACAAGCCAAAATAAAAACACTCCAATGCAAGCAAATAATACTATTTTTAAGACATTTAATATTTTCTTTTTCAAAATTTGTTTTTGTATCAATTTAACTATTTGTTTTTCAGTTATAATTAAGCTTCATCTACTACAAATTCATAACCCTCCATTATAGGATTAGTTAATATTTTACCACAAGCCTCGTTAATTAATTTTTCGGCTTGCATTTTATTTTCTGCTTCAATTGTTACTTCAATATGTTTTCCAATTCTTACATCAACTACCGATTCAAAGCCAATGTTGTGCATACTTTGATTTACTGCTTTTCCTTGCGGGTCTAATAATGCTTCTAATGGCATTACATCAATTTTTCCAAGATATTTCATGGTTTTATTAAATTTAGTTATTTATAATTGTTTTACTACAAGTAATTTAAGTTCCACATTGCCTGTGTTTTCCCAACCTCTTCTCGTTCCTTTTTTTATTTCAAAACAAGAATTTTTTTCTACTACAATCTTTTCATTTTCAAATAAAAGAGTGCCTTTTCCTGACAGTACATAAAAAACTGCATCAACAGGATTTGTATGTAAATCTAACAACTCGTTTTTTGGAAGAGTTAGGTTAATTAGTTCTACATTTGAGTTCGAAAACATAATCTTACCATCAATATTAAATGGTACTTTTTCTGCTGTTTCTAATGTTGTTATTTCCAACTTTTTCATAAAATTTTAAATTATTCTAATTATTGTGAAAAAAATATTTATTTATAATTGAATTTTATATTTTTAAAAATCTATATTTATAAATCTTAGGTTCAATTTTTTTTGCCAAAATTTTCAATTTTTCTCTCAAGCTTATTATTAGTTTCATGTATGTTTCATCTTTACTTTTATTATTCATTCTTCCTTTGGCACTACGCCCCTGAAAATGTGCTCGAATATCATACAACGAGGCATTTACATTGCAGTTGGCTTGTGCATGATAATATTTCCACAACTCACAACCAGCATCAAAAACCTCTTTTGCTTCTGACGAAAATTTAATTTTTTTGGATCTTGTTATTTTTTTACCATTAATTAAATCGGCTTTTTGTTCAATTTTTATTTTTCCGTTTATAAACTTTGTCATAAAATTACTATCAAATTTTTCTTGTGCATTAACTTCCGTTTCTGTAAACGGTATCCAATGGTTAGTTCCACCATTGGAGCTAATTTTATTTTGACTATGAAACAAAGTGAATGTTAAACAATTACTTTGAAATTTTTTGTCTTTTTGCCAGTTATCGTTAGGATGTAAAAATATATCTTTATTGTTTAGCCATGTTGTTGTAATAGAATGCCTTATTGCAAGATATATTGACATTTCTATAATATTTCCATATTCAATATTTGCAACCATACCTTTTTTTATATAGCTTTGTACAGGCTGATTTGTATAGAAAGTATTATTATTACTTTGCATGCTTGGTCCCACAATTATCATATATCCAATAGGATTTTCTCCAAATAAATAAAAAGAAGAACGCCAGCTTTTGATTGATGTATTTAACGAACTGTCAAATTTTTTAATACCTGCTTTTCTATAACTACTTAATATTTTATCTGTCTCATAAATTGTTGTTGAAACTTGTTTAATTTCATCTTTAATACTTAAATACCAAATTAGAAAACCAATAGGAAAATGACCTTTAACATTATCAAAGGTATTTGCTTTGCAAACCAGTCCTTTAATATACTTTGCCTTAAAGTTAAATCTGAATTTTATAAACTTTTCAGAAGTAATAAATTTTGGTGTGCTAAAAGAAGCAAGAATACAGCCTGTAATTTCCTTATAAATTCTTATAAAAAATTGAGAAAAAAGTTCATTTAAAGCTTCTGCTCCAACACTTAATTTATATTGATTAAATATTTTTGTTTCATTAGCAACCAATGGAATACTGTCTCTTCCGTAAGATGAGGCTTCTGCATAAGGCGGATTTATATAAACAACAAGTTTTTTTCTTTTTTTAGGGTCATCTATAATTTTTTTGAGTGGTTTTGGTAGTTTTGAAAAATCATCATTTAAAAAATCAAACTGAAAAACATGATTTTCTAATAAGTTTGCTCCATTTTTTATGCGGTCTTTCATTACGTCAACATCTTGTTTATCAAGCGTTGAAGTCCAAATATTGTATTTGTTTGTTAGTCCTGTTAACAGATTTCCGGTACCTGCGGCACAATCCCAAATATAATATTCGTCTTGCCAATCTTTGCCAAGCA
>JAOZTW010000091.1 GCA_029938985.1 Bacteroidales bacterium
AGTGTCAAGTTCAAGGCTTTTTTGAAATATTAGAATTAAAGTTTACCTTTGTAAGGAATTGTCAAAAAATGACTTCGGAAACTGCGTCATTATTTCACTATTTTTAGAAAATAAAGTTTCAAATAATTTATAATTAGTAATTTGTTTTAAGTCCCAAAAATAGCAAACTAATTTAACCGTTTCCGAACTTATTATTTTCCAATTCCTAAATGAGTATTTTAATATTTTAAAAGTAACGAAGAAATTGATACTCGTGAAAAACGCTAAAAAATCAGATACCTTCTGTATATTGGTTATTAATAGACGGATAGATAACTTGATTGAGTTGCCGAGTAGAATCCAAATTCCTGTTAATATGATTTTGAAACAGTTTAATTATGTTTACTTTATTTAGCTCAATTTTTGTTTTGGTCTTTATGTTCCTTAAATCAATTAAAAAACTTGTAAAACAGTCAGCTAAGTCTTTAACAATATTGGTATTAAGTGAGTTAACCGCATTATAGATGTTATGATAATTTCCTTTTGACTTCTCAATAACAAAAGTGTCTTTTTTCAAATTTGTAATTGATGAGGTCTTCTCACATTGTTGAATACAACTATTGTCAATTATATGTTTTTCACATTCAGTTACTTGATGAAACAAACATTGCCTACTTGTCATCATAACAATTGGATGATAAATGCTATAATATAAGTTGAAATCTTTGGGTTTCTTAATCGCTTTTATTTGACTGTATTTAAGCTCATTAGAAATAAATGAGCCAGAACAATTAAAGTTTTCTTTCAACGATAGCAAGCTGTATGAATTGGTTATATTCATATACGGTCCTGCAATCCAATCAATACCCATTTTGTAAGCCTCGTAAGCTATACCAGTGTTGTTTGTTACAATAAATTTTGTTTGTAAAGCATGCAGTAAATCTACGGCTGTGGTATAATCTTTGCCTATCAAAATTGAAGGAAACCAAGGAATTAGCTTCTTATTTTTTGTGAAAATATCAATAAATTTGTTAAGATTATTTTTTAACGAATTGGGTAATTGAAAATAGAAATCCACTGAGATGTCCTCGCAAAGCAATACATCTTTTGAAGAAGAGATTAACACCGAAAGTTTGGGCTTAATCTTCTCTGTACTTGCACGCTTTATAACTGGAAGAGCAATAGATGGAACTGCTTTTTTATAATCATGCAAAATAAATAATATTTTTCGTTTTAACGCACCCAACTCACTAAATGGAATATATAGTTTTGTTCCAAGTTGTTCGGAATTTAATTCTTTTATATAAAATTCTGTATCATTTAAGGCTTGTAGTTTTTTTAATAATATTTTTTGATTTAATAATTGCGTACCTTTATCAACAAGTTTTAACTCCGATTGCATTAGAAATGATTTGTCAGGTGTTTTTACTGTTGCTTTTAAAAATGTTCCGCAAGCCCCTGTAATGTTAATTGTTAAAGGAATCTTACCTATATCTAATTTTGTGATTATTTTTTTTATGAAATTTCTGGTTTCTTCCTTTTCTTCATATAATTTTATCATCGCTTGTTTACGTTTATCATCAGAAAAATATTGATTATTTTCGAACAAGTGAAGCGTAGAATTACTCATAGGATTATCAATAAACATATCTTTATTAATAGTTCCCTTTAAAAAGGAATTTGAAAATTTGCGATTAAAAACTTTATGTAAATCGCTATTATCATCAAGAAAAATGTTGTGAGTGTAAAAACTTTGCAGTTGTTTTCGCCATGTTTTTACCACCGTATATACATATTCAAAACCCTTTATCCTTCCTTCAATTTTTAATGAATCCACTCCAACATTCCACAGTTCTCTTAAGTCAAAATAAGCTGAATTATCTTTAAGATTAAGTGGATAATTTTTTCCTGCATCAGTTGTTATATACTTTTCTCGGCAGTTTTGACTACATCTGCCACGGTTGCCAGACTTGCCCGATAGTACAGAACTCATATAACAAATACCTGAGAATGAGATGCAATACGAACCATGAACAAAAACCTCGGTCAAAACTTTATTTTCGTGTGCAACTGAAGTTAAATGTTGTATTTCGTCAATATTTAACTCTCTGGATAGATTTATTCTATTGACTGCAAACTGATTTAGAAATTTTATTTGTCCTTCGTTGTGTGTGGTAAGCTGAGTTGAGGCATGAATTTTTAGGCTTTTAAAATATTTTGACAAAAGGTATAATATACCAATATCTTGAACAATAACACCATCTATGCTGGTATTTAATAATTTGTTCAACACACTTATAAAAAGTGGTATTTCGTTTTCAACAATAAGAATATTGAGGGTTAAAAAAACTTTGCAGTTATTTTTATGTGCCAATCTTAAAATGCCATACAAATTATCAAACCTTATATTTGTGGCTCTATTTCGAGCATTAAATTTATCCAAACCACAATATACAGCATCAGCTCCAGCAATAATTGCTGCTTTTATTGAGTCAATATCGCCACCAGGTGCCAGTAATTCAATTTTTTTTTTCATTATTTTTTAGCTGAGGTTGGGAGTGTCCATAAAAAAATTAGGTATAATATGCTTCACTGTCCTTTTATAAGGTCATAAGTAGTTCTGAAATTTTCTATATAGCTCATAGATAATGGATTAAAGCATATTATTAATATGTCATCTACCTGTTCCATTGTACCTCTCCAATCTGTGATTGTTTTATTTAATATCTGTTTTTGCTCTTCAAATGGTTTTTTGTAAATAGAGAGCAAAAGATGTCTAAATCTACGAAATTTGAATTTTTTACCTTCAATTCCTCCAAACTGGTCGGTGTATCCATCAGAAAAAAGATAAATTACATCATTTTTATGTAAAGTAAATTGCTGCGAACCAAATACTTCGCCTAATTCTGGATTTGCTTGCCCTATTGCATAACGATTTGCTCTAAACTGTGTAAGTTCATCGTCTCTAATTAGATATAATGGATTTTTGGCACCAGAATAACTAATTGTTTTCTTCTTTTTATTTACTACACAAAGGGCTAAATCCATACCATCTTTAACATTAGTTGTTCTTGTTTGGAGAATATATTTTAATTCCCGATTCATTTTTATTAATATTTTGGCAGGATCTTTTTCATTAATATCCATATCTCTAAATAAATTCACTCCCAAAATAGACATAAATGCACCTGGAATACCATGCCCTGTGCAATCAATTGCAGCAATAATAATATTATCAGTATTTTCTTCAAACCAATAAAAATCACCACTTACAATATCTTTTGGTAGATGCAGAATAAATGATTCTGAGAAAATTTTTGAAAACTCATCAATTGGCGGTAGTAGTGCTTCAATTATTCTTTTTGCGTAATTTATACTATCAATTATACTTTGGTTTTTTTCTTCCAATATTGCTTTTTGCTCACCCAAATCTTTGCTTGCAATCAATTTTTCTTTTAACAGTTTATTACTTATACTATTCATTCGTAGAAAGAATAAAGAAATAGAAGCTATTAAAAGTATAGGTATAAGAATATAAGAAACTTTCATTATTGGAGTTTGCCAAAAAGTAGGTAAAACAACAACTTTAAGTGTTGCTGGCTTTTTATTATATTTTCCATCATTATTTTTTCCTATAATTTCAATAAAATATTCACCTGGCGATTTGTCTGAAAACAAAATTTTATGTTCTTTAAAGATTTTCAAACTATCTTTTTCAGAGTTTCGGTATTCATAATAATTATTGCTCGGATTTGAATACTCGGGAATAGTAAAATAAATATATAAAATTTCATTATGTTTAAGATAAATTGTTTGAGTAAAATCTAATGGAATTTCTAAATTGCCTTTTATTATTTTTGAAATAACTGTTTTTGGGGTGTGTGTGTTATTTTTAACAGAATCGGGATAAAAATAATTCAAGCCATTCAAACCACCAAAAAACATTTCTCCATTTTCTGTTTTATAAAAAGCTCCAATATTAAATTCGTAATCTTGCAAACCATGTTCTATATAAAAATTTTTAATTTTTTCTGTTTTATAATTAAATTTTGATATTCCATGATTGCTACTCAACCATAAGTTTTCATTATCATCTTCTAAAATACCATAAAAACAGTCGTCAATAAAGTTGTAATCACCACTTATAAAATTAATAAATTTATTTTTTTTGTCAAATTTAGATAGCCCAGATCTTGTTCCAAACCATAAAAATCCATCAATTGATTCATGAATACTCATTATTGAATTATCTGGTAATCCGTCGTTTATTGTAAGACGTGAAAAATTATCTGTTTCTTTATTATATTTGCAAATGCCATTTACCGTTCCCAACCAAATATCGTTATTGCTACAAATAAACATACTTTTTATTTCGTTTGAATTTATAGATTTATTATCAGTAGAACTATGAGAATATTTTTTCAAACTATTGTTTGCAAATTTAAAGAAGCCATTTGAAGTTGCAATCCAAATGTTTCCATAATTATCATTTTTTATTGAACTTATGCGTGAAGTAGCAAATTGATATGTGTTTTCAATATTATATAAATCAAAGAAATTTATAAATTTTTGTGAATTTTTTTTCAAAATATAAATAAGACCTGTATTTGAGCCTGCCCATAAATTTTCGTCTTTATCAATGTATAATGAATAATATGTTGCTTCTGGTAGGTAATGATTTTTATCTTCAAAATAATATTTTTGTAATATTTCTTTTTCTCTATTTAATTTGAAAATTCCTGCATTTGAAGCCACCCAAAAAATATTTTCATTATCTTTATTTATAGCATATACAGAAATATTATTAGCATGTTTATTATTTTTATTATAAAAATTATTGAAAATTTTAAAATTCTTTTGACGATTATCAATTTTTAATAAACCATTTTTTGAACTACACCACAAAATACCAGAAAAATCTTCAATAATATGACCTATTGGTAACCTGTTATTGTTGATTTCTGCATTCTCAACATCAACAATTTTATCCCTTTTTTTATTTAATTTTTTTAAACCTGCTTTTGTTCCAATCCAAATTAAACCTGTATTATCTTCGTGTATTGAATAAATAACATTTTCGGATTCTTTTGTTTTATCGTTCTGATAATAAATTCTTTTAAATTCATTATTTGAATTATAGATATTTAATCCATTTTCTGTACCAACCCAAATCTCTCCTGATTTGTCTCTATAAATTGTAGTAATTTGTTGATGACTAATAGTTGACAAGTCATTGTTTTTGTGTTTAAATGGTTTTGTGGCACTTAGAGTATTAAAATCAAAATACACCAAACCAGCTTTTGTTGCTAATAACAAACCGTTATCATAGTCAATTATTGATAAGTTATTATAATTTGATAGTGTAATTTTTGAATTTGTGGGTATTTCAAAATGTTTAAAAGTACTATCGCTTTTATTGAATTTTACTAATATAGAGTCAGTTAAAGCCCAAATATCTTTATTTTTATCTAAATAAACATAATGTACTATATTTTTACTCATTGATTTTTGTTTGCCTGTATTTTGCAGGAAGGAAGTAAAAATATTTTTCTGAGCATTAAATCTGCTTAATCCAGACTCGGTTGCAATCCAAAGATTTCCATTGTCATCTTCTGTAATTTGATTTATATAATTGTCTGACAGCGAATTAGAACTTGAATTTTGACGATAAATAGTAAATTCATAACCATCATATTTATTTAAACCATTTTGAGAACCAATCCAAATTATTCCATTATGGTCTTGCATCAAACAATTTGTATGATTTTGAGACAATCCATCTTTGATTTCAAATTTTTTGACAGATATAGTACTTGTTTGTGCAACAAGTATGCTGGTTGTAAAAAATAATAATAATAATATGTTAACTCGTTTTTTCAATCATGTATTATATTATAGTATTTTCAATTAATCCAAATTTTAAATGATAGAATTAATAGAAAATACTTAATTAGTGATATGTTTTGTGTCTATAAATTGCAAAGAAGGTGATTTAATAAATTCTCCAATTTTATACGAATCCCATTTTTTATCTACCAAATCTATTGTTTTTTTATCCATTGTAATAATATCTGGCCATTCTCTTTTAAAATTATCTATTTCCAATGTTTTTGTAGTACCATCTATTGCCAACAACGAATAATTGAATTTCTTACTTTCTAAAACAAAAGCATCTCGCATAGGTGCTATATTGTTGGCGGTTATCCAAACAGTTATTAGTAAGTTTTTAATATCAATATTAAAATCTACAAAAATAATAATTTTTATTCCATCTAAGTTTATTTTATCAATAAGTTTTTCAGAAATTTCTTTAATTGTTTTTTCTTTTTTTATTGAAATAAATAAAATTGGAATTTGAGAATTTACAAAATTTGTATTTACATCGGATATTTCAGAAAAATTATCAAAAAATTCTTGTTTATCTATGTTCCATTTTTTAACTTTATTATACATTTTTTCTTTTTCATCGTCAATCTCTTCCAACAGTTTTTTGGTAGCATCAATACCTATTTTACTTCCATAGGCAAATTTAGTGGAGGCATGGTCTAAAACATCAAGTGGACCTTTACAGAAAAAAGTATCATTCAATGGGTTATACCGTTGTAAACCTATGGTTAAAACTTCTAAATAATTATGAATATCAATATCATCGTCAACCACAATTAGTGATTTGTTAAACATCATTTGACCAGCTCCCCAAAGGGCGTTCATTACTTTAAGTGCTTGCCCTGGAAATGTTTTTTTTATTTTAACAATTGTAATATTATGACTAACACCTGCTACGGGAATATCCATATCTATAATTTCGGGCGATAAAGCTAATTTTATTAACGGCAAAAATATTCGCTCAGTGGCTCGTGCAATATAAGCGTCCTCCTGTGGTGGAATACCTACAATTGTGGCAGGATAAATTGCATCTTTTTTGTGAGTTATACAGGTAATATGAAATTTTGGATAATAATCTGCAAGCGAATAAAATCCTGTATGGTCTCCAAAAGGACCTTCATATATTAACTCTTCTTGTGGGTCAACATATCCTTCTATTATAAAATCGGCATCAAAAGGAACTTCAATATCTTGTGTAATACATTTAACAAGTTCCACCTTTTTTTTACGTATAAATCCAGCAAGCATATACTCGTCAATATTGTCGGGTAGGGGAGCAGTTGCAACATAAGCGTAAGATGGATCGCCACCAAGTGCTACAGCAACAGGCATTTTTTCTCCTTTTTTCTTGTATTCTTGGTAGTGCCTTGCTCCTACTTTATGTTTATGCCAGTGCATGCCTGTTAGCTGTTTATCAAAAACTTGCATTCTATACATTGCCACATTTCGTATTCCTGTGTTTGGGTCTTTGGTATGTACAATTGGCAGTGTAATAAATTTCCCACCATCTTGGGGCCAGCATGTTAAAACTGGTAGAATATTTATATCTGGATTTGTAATCACAACGTCTTGGCAGGCACCTCGTCTGTTTAATGTTTTTGGAAGAAGAGATGTTAATTGTTTTAGTTTTGGAAGAAATTTCAATTTTATCAACAAGCCATCTTTTGGCTCTGTTAATCCTATTATTAAATTATTAATTTCATCGCCCAAATCTTCCAAATTTTCTTGTAATAAAGCTGCTGCCATTCTTTTATACGACCCCATTAAGTTGGTTATCACAGGGAAATTGTAACTTGTGTTTTCAAATAATAGAGCTTTGCCGCCATCAACTTGTTTTGAGATTCTATCAGTAATTTCTGTTATTTCAAAATCTGTACTTACAAATTCTTTTATTTTTATTAATTCATCGTTCTGCTCTAAGTGATGAATGAACTCTCTTAAGTTTTTATATGCCATAAAATAATATTTTGTCAGCTATTTATCACGAAATTTTGTTGAAATTTGCATTTGAGAAACATGCTTCCATTTTGTTGTTTTATACGTTTTTCAGAGTGTCAAGTTCAATATTTTTAAATTTCAAAAGTTACGCAAAAATTTGCACTTGTGAAACAAGTAAGAAAATGATATACTCTTTAATTTTTAATCTAACGCTATGTCTTTAAGTGCTGTTATTACAGCTGGCATTGAACGGCATAACATTGTATAGGAGGATTTTTTTGATAGCAATAATTTTAACTCTATTTTTTTTTGTTCTTTTAACTTTTCATTCTTTTCGTTCTGAAATTCAATGATTTTATTAAGAATTAAAACGTATTTATCGTTGACTTCTTGCCGTTGTTTGCTTTTTCGCACAATGTCAATTATTAGTAAAATTTCAATTTGCCGCACAATTGTATCAAAATAAGCACTATCGTAAAAAAAAAAGCCAATGCAAAGCAAGAAAATGATAGCAACTTTAATTATTGTTATTGTCAAGCATTTGATAGTTACCGTTTAAAATTAATTTAACTAAATCAATTTTTTTCATATCTCTAACGATTTTCAGTTTGTTAAAAAATTGAAATTCAAACTCTTTATTCATAGGATTATTTTTAAATTTCCCGAAAAAAATTGCTAAATCATATAAATCTCCAAAAAGATTTTCGGAATTTCGCTTTCTTGTATCTGTATCTGTTGAATTTTTATCTTCAATTTCACCGTTCAAGTTAAATAGGTTAATCGTCTTATCCGCTTTTTTATATAAATAATTATTTTCAGTTAAAAATGAAGAAGCCTTTATTTTTAATTTATATCCCCAAGATGCAAATTTTGTAAATTCTAATTCAAAAAGCTCCGTTGGGTCATCTGTTGTTGGATTATAAATGAGCGGTTTCTCTTGCTCAATTTTATCTCTGTTTTCAAAGCTTATTTTAAAATCAGTAAATAGAGGAAATTCAATTTTTTTATATGTCCTGTTGCATAAATCACAATAAATTGTGTAATTTTTGTAATCATATGCAAGCCACCAATAATAATTTTTAGGTCTAAAATGTTCTATATCGTCATATTTATTAACCGTATTCTCACAAATAGAACAACGTCCCCCCGTAAATTTAATAAAATCATCCTTAAATTCGCTCCAAGAATTATCTTTTCTGTTTTTTAAATTTTCATATTTCAAGTTTGAATTTCTCGCAATCTCAAATTTTTCATTAAATTCATTGCCTTTTATATTGAATTCTATAACAGCTTCATTCATTCGTTCTGGAATAGGAATACTTTCAGTCCCATAAATAAATCTTAAATCTTTCATTTGTAGTATTCTTTAAATTCGTTTCTAAAATTATTTACGTCCTTTTCGTCAATAACTAATTCTTCAAGACGCTCTCTATGGTTAATATTATTTTCTTTTAGGAAATTCAAAAATTTGAGAAATCTAAAATCATGAATATTTATACCTACAAAAGTATCATTCAATGTTTTTTCTAAATTTAATAAATTGGTTTGTTGTTTGTCAGATAAATTATTTATTGTTTTTAATTCATAAAACTTATCTATTTTTTGTTGTAAATCATTGCTTAAAATAGAGTTCATATCAAAATGAGTAAGTAAAACTGTTCCTGCATCAATTTCAAGAGTTGCTGGTAATTGTTTTATGTCAATTTCATTTTTATTATTTCTATAAAATACTTGAATTTCGCCTTCTTCTCTACCAAGAATAGAAATAGGATTGTGTGTTGTTAGTATAAATTGAATATTTGGTAATAAATTACACAAATTTTCAACATAAGATTTTTGCCACAATGGGTGCATGTGTCTGTCAAATTCATCAATACATATAATACCTTTTGTATCATGAAAAGCTGAAGCTATATTTTTATCAGTTTTGATTGATTGATTGATTGAAATTAATCTGATAATTATATCTGTCAGCAGTAAAATATTATTTTTATATCCTTCGCTTAATTGTTCTGTTTTCAAATAATTTTTGCTTCCATCAACAAAATAATATGATATTTTATTTACTGAATCATAAGAAATATTAAATTCTTTTGGTAAAAGTTCATTCAAAGTATCTAAAATGAAATTTTTTAGCTCTCTTGCTTTTTCGCCAATTTCCCAATTTAATGTATTTAATACTCCCAAAGGATCATAAAAAGAATTTGTAGATTCTTCAAAAATAGATTTAGTAAAATACCATTCTTTTGAGCCATTAATAAGTTTGTTTATCAAATTTGAATAATTATGATTAGTATATCTTGAAAAAAGGTTTGTTCCATAAGCTAAAAAAACGGGTTCATGGATATTTGTTTTTAAATTATTTATTGTTTTACCATCGGTATTAATTATAATGGTTGATGTTTGTTCTTTTTCGCGTTCAGTAATAATCTCTGCTTCTTGATAGTTTTGTTTTGCAAATTCTTGATAATTATTAATATCAGGGTTGTTGTCAGGTATGTTAGCAAGAGCAAGAGCTTGTAAGAAAGTAGTTTTACCAAAAGCATTTTTTCCAAGTAGAATATTTACTTTTGGTGATAGTTTAACATTAATATTTTCAAAAAGTTTAAATGTATTAATTGTTATATTTATTAATTTATTTTTTGTTATTATCTCTTCTTTTTCTTGATAGAGATTAACAAAAATATGATAAACTAAATAATTTTCTTCATTATGAAAAAAATTGGTTTCTATAATTTTAACATTTGATGAGTTTATTTCTTTTTTAAAATTACTAATAGTAAAATTTAAAGTTTTTAATTGTTTTTTGTAAGATAAGTATGATTTATTAAAATCTTTTTTTTCACTATAAATAATAATAAAGTATGCAGGGTATTGAAAAAAAACAAAATCTTTCAATAATGAAAAATTGGAATCTGATAGTTTTTTATTATTTTCAACTAATCGCATTGCATAAGAAGCAATAATAATTTTTTCATCATCCTGTAAATTTATAGTTATTGGAATCCTGCCAAAACCTGTTCGTTTACCAAGTTGTATAAAAAAATTTAGCTTGCTATCTTCTATTGAATTCTGTATATCATTAGCAATAAATTCATAATATGCTATTCCTGTTTTTTTTAATGAAAAAGCAATATTAGATAAATTTTTTGTTGCTTTAATAAAAAAATTCAAAAGTTGTTGAATTTGTTTTTCGTTAGTCATATTTTCATATTTTTAATTAATGCAAAAATAATATTTTTTGTTAAATGTATAAGTTTTGTTTTTTATTGCATATATCGTGAATATTTGTTCTTAAATTCTCTGTTGATTTTATTGAATTACTATCTTTTTCTCAGCGATTTTCATTTTATTGCATCCAAATATTTTGACGTTTTTTTTATCTCATAATATCAACGAATTATGGATTTATTGGCATGTTTAATAACATAAATACCTTTTCTCATTTCGCACTGCTCATTTATATTGCAAATTACATGTTTTATAACATGTAAAAACGACCTGTTTTTTATAAAAAAATTGCTTTAAACGTTAAATTCATTGTTTTTTTTAAAAAAAATAACGAATTATTATTGAATTTTGATACCAGTGCGAAATCAATTTTAGAAATATGTTATTAAACATACGGAAAATTACTTTAAATAGGTGATAATCTGCAATAAAAAAACTGCTGAAAAATTTGGTTGTTCAAAATGCAAATCGCTGTCTTTTTCTTTACCATTATGTAATAAATCTAATAATTTAGCTGTATTGTTTGCTTTAATAATATTTGTTTTTTTTGGTTCAAATATTGGTTTTAAA
>JAOZTW010000092.1:0-4326 GCA_029938985.1 Bacteroidales bacterium
ATTCAAAAGAACAAGTTTAAATGGTTAATTATTTATTTTGATATGCCTAAAATAATGACGACAAATCGGAAAGTTATTTTTGGTTTACAGTCAAATATTGTGATAATATAAGGAAACTCGGTTTAAGTAAAGTCATCACAATATTTGACTGTAAACCCGTTATTTTTAATAATCCCTTAACTAATAATAATAATTAATTATCTAACTTTTTATCATGACACTTTTAAAAAAACACAGTATTTTATTTATTGCATTAATTTTATTATCGAGTCAAAATTTGTTTTCTCAGAACAAAAAACTGATAGAAGTATTTACCAAATCCTATGCCTACGAAGCAGCTGGAGAATATCAAAAAGCTATTGCCGAGCTTAAAAATGCTTACGATGAAGATTCCTATGAAATAAACATGCGACTTGGGTGGCTTTCCTATAATTCTGGTTTGTTCACACAATCAATTGGTTATTACCAAAAAGCAAACGATTTGATGCCGTACTCCGAAGAAGCAAAATTTGGTTTAATTTATCCAGCATCTGCAGCAGGAAAATGGGAAATTGTAGAAAATATGTATAAAAAAATACTAACAAATTCTCCAAATAACACTTCTGCAAATTATCAACTTGGATTAATTTATTATGGAAAACAAAAATATTCAAATGCTTATAAACATTTGAAAGTTGTAGTTGACTTATATCCTTTTGATTATGATGGTTTATTAATGTTTGCTTGGACAAATTTGAAATTAGGAAAACTACGAGAAGCAAAAATTTTATTTAACAAAGTTTTATTGCTTTCACCAGAAGATGCTTCAGCCTTAGAGGGTTTAAAACTAATTAAATAATTAACTCCAAGCTACTTGTTTTTTTGGCGTTTTTTCACGAATATCAATTTCTTCGTTGTATTTGAAATATTAAAATGCTCATTTACAAAGGTAAACTTTAATTCTAATATTTCAAAAAAGCCTTGAACTTGACACTCGTGAAAAACGCCCTATTTTTGCTCTTTTAAAAATTGGCTACTCAGGTAAAGTTGTAAGAAGCTATTTATATGGCATTTATATAATCTGTTTTTTTGGCAATAGTAGGTTATTATTATTTTGTTGACTATCCGCTTTTGCACTTATATTAAAAAATGCGAAGCATCAAAATATTTGTAGAAAGGAAACAAACAGATTTATTGCAAAGGTGTGTAGCACCAAAATATTTGCACCTTTTCTTGTTATAAATATTGCGGTGCAACGCACCTACTAATTGTTTTTGTTTCCTTTCTACAAATATTTCGGTGCTATGCACCTTTTTTTTCTTAGAATTATAAATTAATTAAATTACTATTTTTGTGGCTAATATATTAACAGAGTCAAATGGTAAGCTCTATGCTTTTTTTAATTCTAAAAGGAGCAAAGAAATTGTCTCTCGTAAAAAACACCAGATTATTTATTCTGAAAGCCAATTCGTTGCTTGATTTTCGTCATTAAAATATTTAACAACAATATCATCTTTTCCATATTCATCTGCAAATTGTTCTAACGAAACTTGGGCAAACAACTCTGGACTAAGTAGCATAGCTAATTTTCGCACACCAGCTTTCTGCATTGGAACAAAAATATTTACTACGGACCATTCTTGTAATTCAGGAACTATTATAAATAGGTAATTTCTATTATCCGATAATACATTTTTTGGGTTGTATAATTCTATATTTTCCACCACTTCTCTATTCCATGCTTTAAAATCTTCTTGACTTGCATTTTCAGTTTTTGTCTTCCAGTTCATTCTAAATATTGAATTTTCTTTATCAAAGTTAAATTCAACATATTTGTTATTAAATATAATCATGTTCTAATATTTTTATTTGTGATTAATATTTGTTTTACATATTCTAAAAAATAATTAATTAAACCTCTCAAAATCCGAATCATCAATTTCATCTGTAAATTTTTTAGGATTATTATTTTTTGTTTTTATATCTGTATTATTTTCTTTATTTGTTTTTGAGCTTGAATATATTTTAAAATTAGCAAGTTTGTCTTTCAAAACGTTAGCTTGTTCAGAAAGTACGTCTGAGCTTGTAGCAAGTTCTTCGGCAAGAACTGTGTTTTCTTGAATTGTTTGCGATAAATACGAAATAGATTCATTTACTTGAGTTGCATTTATTTGCTGTTCTTTACTTGCATTTGTAATTTCAGAAACAAGTTTATTTGACTTTTCTATTTCTGGTACTAACGAGTTGAACAAGTCGCTTGCTTCTTTACCAATTTTTATACTATTTGTAGATAATTTATTTATTTCTTTAGCGGCTCCTGCACTTTGTTCTGCGAGTTTTCTTATTTCATAAGCAACCACAGAAAATCCTTTGCCATGATCTCCTGCTCTTGCAGCTTCAATGGAGGCATTTATTGCTAATAAATCTGTTTTTCTTGCAATTTCTGTGATAATAGTTATTTTATCTGCAATTACAATGAGAGCATTTATTGCTTCGTTAAAAGATTTATCACCTCGTAGTAAGCTTATTGTTGCATCATTTGATATTTTTTCAGTTTGTTGTGAGTTCACGGCGTTAGCATCAATGGTCATTAACATCTCCTCCATCGAAGTAGAAACCTCCTCCGACGTAGATGCTTGTTCACTTGTATTTTGTGCCAAATTTTCGGAAGTCTTGTTTGCCGATAAAGCTAAGTTAGTTAAAACGGCAACACTCCTTTTTACTGACATCAGCATATTGCTAACTTCTCTTGGTTCGCCACCAATCTGTTTTCGAATGCCTTTTGCTATTAAGTTACTAAAAATTAATACAAAAACAATAATTCCAATTGTTAATGATAAATATAAAAACAAGGAGACACTTGCTTCATGCTTTAAAGAAAAAGCTTTTTCTTTTAAATCTTTAGCAATTTTATTTTCCAAAATTTTCATCAAATTAATTTTTCCCGTAATAGCATTAAACCAAACATTTGCATCAATGTCTAAATTTCCTATTAAAGATTTTGAAATAACTATATTTCTCATTTTTTGAACATTAATAGCGTCACCTGATAACATCATTTCTTTATACATTTTTTTTTGTTCTTTATTAGCATAGGTGAAAAACATATTATTGTAAGTTTGTTGAGCAGTTATCAACGAATTAAATTTACTATGTGCTTCAATACTTAGACTATCTGTTACAAAAACTGAAGTTAATACTGCTCTTTCTAAACCCGCCTTTTCTTTTTCAAATAATAAATTATTATAAGTTGTTGTTAAAATAGTTATCTCTTTGTTTGTACCTATTTTTGAAATATTGTTGATAACCATTAAAAACTCTGTGTTCATATTAGAATAATAATCTATTGCAAGTCCAACTTCAATATTTAAAGTGCGAATATTTTCTCGCATCAAATCAATTTTTTTTAAACTATTGAGTGCTATATTTAATTGAGTTCTAAATTCATTATCAATTTTTTTATTTTCATATTGTTTTAAAAATCTATTTAAGTCGTAGATTTTCTCATTCGTAATATCTTGTTGTATTTTAAGTTCGGTATTAAAACTATTTCCATTACTTCCAAGATACCCACCAGTATTTCCTCGTTCTTTTTGAGATTCATGTATTAATGCTCCAATTTTTTCACACAACAATGACATTTCATTCATTTTTTTCATATTATTGTATTGAACATATTTATCAACAATAATGTTAATTGAAAAAAACAACAAAGCCAATATTGGAATGAACAATGTGAGTGCTAATTGTGTATGTAATTTTATATTTTTAAGCATAGTATTATGGGTTATTCCTGGTAACTTTATGTTATAAACATTCTATATTAAGACGTAAATTCTTTAATTTAATTATTAATAATTTGGATAATTTCTTGTTCCTTAAATATTTTAATTATATCAAGCATTATTATATAATCGCTTTCGTTTTTAAAAATTCCATTTACAAAAAAAGGATTATATTTACTACCCAATTGTGGTACAGATAATATTTTAGTTTCGTTAATTTCCAATACAGAAACTACCTTATCTACCACAATACCAACATTATATTTAGCCCCCTCAATATCCAGAGATATCATAATAATTACTGTTTCAACATCAGCCTTTTTTTCTTGCATGTCAAATTTTTGCCTTAAATCTATCAAAGGCACTATATTTCCTCTAACGTTTATTACTCCTCTAATAAACACTTGCATTTCTGGCACTTCGGTCGGTTCTTGATAGCCAATAACCTCATAAGCAACGCTTACAGGAATAGCAAAAAATTCATCTGTAAGTTGGAATACTACGTAGTTTTCTGTTGTTATCATTTTTCTAAATTATTGTTTATTGAATTATTGTTTATTGA
>JAOZTW010000092.1:4426-11597 GCA_029938985.1 Bacteroidales bacterium
TTATTGTTTATTGAGTTATTGTGTTGTGAAATTTTGATATGTTTCATTAATGGTTTTATACTTTATAAAACCATCTGCTTAAGTACCTGACAATAGATAAATTAAAGTAAAGTGGCAACATTGTCATTTATTTTAAACATGTCAAATTTTAAGGTGTAAACCAATTCCTAATTCTTAATTCTTAATTGTTATTGCCAATCAGTAATAAGTTTGTTTGTATTAAAGATTAAAGCGATTTTTCCATTTCCTAGAACACTTGCTCCCGAAAAATTTTCTTGTTGATTAAAAATAGGCCCCAATGGTTTTAACACAGCTTGGTGGTCGCCAGTAACTTCGCTTACTATAAGTCCATATTTTGTATCTTTGTATTTTACAACCACTATGTTAACAAAATCTTTATTTTCTTTTAACTTGGAGTATCGTTTTATAAGATTTAAAACATGAATTGTTTCTCCATTTATTTCAATCATTGACCTTGTTGAATTTAATAAACTTAAATTCTTTTCCAAATGAACTGTAAGCAATAAATATGTTGGTATAAGAAAATTTTTAATTCCAATTTTTATATGTAAAGTATCAAGTATTGATAGTGTTACAGGAAGTCGTAGAGTAATAT
Organism: Bacteroidales bacterium; assembly: GCA_029938985.1. GTDB lineage: Bacteria > Bacteroidota > Bacteroidia > Bacteroidales > JAOZQN01 > JAOZQN01. The sequence continues at coordinate 5,043 of JAOZTW010000092.1, forward strand.
ATGTTCCTAAATCTTTTTCAGAATTAATTTCAACATCTCCTCTAAGATTTTGTATTTTTTGTCTCACAATATCCATTCCCATACCTCGTCCCGATACTTTGGTTACTTGTTTTGATGTAGAAAAACCTGGGGTAAAAACAAAATTTAACAGTTCATTTTTGCTTAATTTATCATTTTCATTTATTGTACCATTACTAATTGCTTTTTTTCGAACTTGCTCTATATCTATGCCTCTACCATCATCGTGTATTTGTATAAATACATTTCCTCCAGCATGAAATGCAATGAATTTAATTTCTCCTTTGGTAGCTTTATTTTTAATTAATCTATCTTCGGGGAGTTCTATGCCGTGATCCAAAGTATTGCGAATTATGTGCATTATTGGTTCTGAAAGGTTGTCAATAATATTTTTATCAAGCTCGGTATCTGTTCCTTGTGATACAAATTCAACTTCTTTACCCAGTTTTTTCGACAAATTTATAACAAGTCTTTCAATATCTACAAGCATATTGCGTATGGGTACAAGTCTGATTGTTAAAGCATTTTCTTGAAATTTCTTTGCCAGTTTTTCTAATTTATCTGTTATTTCATCTAATTCCTTAATTTTATACTTTTCTGTTATCAAACTAATTGTTGCTTTTGTAGTAATAAATTCACTCACAAGATTCATCAGTTCGTCTAACCTGCTGGCTTCCACTCTAATACTTGTTGTTTTGTATTTGCTAAAAGTAAAATTATTGTCTTGTTGCGAAACAGCTACGTCGTCTATTGATAAGTCTTCTGTATGTTCTTCTTGTTTTTTTAAAGTTTTAACTGGTTTAATATTTTTCAGTAATTCTAAATCAAGCAAATTTTCACTTTGTTTAAATTCTTCAATTTTTTTATTAAACTCATCAAGTTCAAATAAATTGCTTTCGTTAATAAGTTCAATTTCTACTTGATTTGCAAAAAAGATAAAAATACTTTCAAGTTCAGAAAAATCTATTTCAGTTGACAAAATAATTTCCCAAAACATGAAAAAATATTCTTCATTTACATTATTATCTGCATTAGTTTCTCGTTCAAACAAAGAAACAGTTCCTATTTTTTCCAACTCTTCAAAAATTGTGAATAAATTAATGCCTCGTTGTTCAAAATCAGCTTTGGGGGTAAACATTATATAATATGTTTTTTCTCCACTGCTCATCTGTTGTTCTGTTGTTAAGTTTTCGGAATGTGTATTTTTGTTAGATATATTTGATATAATTTTAAGTAATTTTAAAAATCTTTCTTTTGTTTCATTATCTAAAAATGTTTTATTTTCTAATAAGTATTTATAGTAATCTATTGCACTAAAAGTGAGTTTTATTATTTGCTCATTAACAACAAGTTTGTTAGATTGTATTAATTCGTATATACTTTCTAATTCGTGAGATAGTGTTGTAATATATTTAAAACCAAACATTTCGCCAGAACCCTTTAGAGTGTGTAAACTTCTAAATACGGAGTCGGTTAAATTTTTATTTTTTGGCTTGTTTTTTAAGAGTAATAAATCCTCTTCTAAAGTCTTCAACAAATCGCTTGCATCTTCTTTAAATTTTTGTTCAAATTGTTTCATGAGCTTTGTTATTTGATACAATTATTGGCAATGTATAATTTGTCAATAATTATTTATAATTGTATTTTTAATTTAAGTTATACTACTATGTTCTAAGTAGTTAATCATATAAACGGAACTTTTTAATTCTTAATTACTAATATTTTTCAAATTCGTCATCTAAATCATCCTTTTTAGAAAGGTCAATTGTATAATCATGGTTTACATCTAATTTAATATCGTTAGTATTGTTATTAGTGTATTTTTTAGGTTTAAAATCTTTAATTCTAAATTTTGAAATCAAATTTTTTAATTGATTTGATTGTAAAGATAATTGTTTTACATATTCAGACAAGTAGTCAGAGGAAGTTAAGTTTTGATTTGTAATTTCTGTAAGTTGTTGAATTGCTGAGTTTATAGCCTCAACACCTGATTGTTGTTCTTGGCTTGACAGGGCAATATTATTTACTAATTCTGCACTTTTTATTATGTCAGGAAGCATTGTGTTTAGGGCTTTTCCTGCAAGTTGCGAATTATATTGTCCCGATGTTGATAGCTCTTCTATTTCTACAGATGCTATTTTTGTTATTTCTGCAAGTTTTCTAATTTCCTGTGCTACAACGGCAAAACCTTTTCCCGCTTCTCCAGCACGTGCAGCTTCAATGGACGCATTTAAAGACAACATATTTGTTTGTAATGCAATATCTTTTATTATTAAAATTTTCTGGCTTATATCGGCAGTAGATTTAATGGTTTGCATAATAACATTATTGTTTTGTTTCATGCTTTTAGACGATTTAGATGATATTTCACTTGTTCTTATTGCATTTTTGGAGTTTGAGTTTATTGTAGCCAACATTTGCTCCATAGAAGTTGCCACCTCTTCGGTGGTTGCAGCTTGTTCGTTTGCTCCTATTGTTATTAAATTCACTGTTGTGTTCATTTGAGTAGTAGCATTATAAGTTGTGTTAACACTTGTTTTAATAGCTATAATCATATCACTTAGCTTAGTAACCATTTTTTCTAATGAGGTGTATATACTTTTACTATTGTTGTTGTTGGATTTAAAATCTATGTTAAAATCTCCCGCAGCTACTTGTGCTGTTATTTTATATATTTCGGAGGTTTCTGCTCCAAGTTGTTCAAGTTGTTTTAGAACTTTTATTAATATAATAATAAATGAAATTATTGATATTAAAACAATTAAAACTATTAATGAAATAATAACAAGCAGCAATTGAAACCCCTTTTTTTTATATATTTCAACCTGTTTACTTGTCCGCAGGTTTATCATCTCAAAAAACTCTTCAATTGGTTTCATTATTTTAGCTTTATCTTTGTGATATTTTTTATCAAACATTATTTTGCGAGCCATTTCAAAATCTGGTTTTGCTTTAATCGTAAATTTACCTGTTCCATCATCAAACAAGCCTTTCATTGCATTAAAAGCTACGGTTTCTGTCCACACTAAATCGTTAGAGTTTTGTTCTGCTATTTTCAATTTTGCAAACTCGGCTTCTGTAAATCCCAACTCTCTCATACTATCTTGCAAAGCTGTTGTATGTCCATCGGGGCGTGGTTTTAATCCATTTCTTATATCAAGAGTTTCCCAATAAATATCTTCCCATTTGTTATCGTTTGTGGATACATAGGTTCTACAGTAACGAGTTAAATCATCGGAACTTTGTTTTAATTCATCGGCTATTACAAACGATTTGTAACGAGAAACTTGACTCTCGGTTAACTTTACTTGGTTTTGAAGCATTAAGAACGTAAATAATGCTAATACTAATAACAAACTAATTGTTACTGAATAGATAATAATAAATAGATTTTTCATTTTTTTTATATTAGTTGGTTCTTTTTTAAAGGTGTTAATTGAGTAGTCAAATTTTGTAAATAAAAATTTTGAGCATTAACTTAGTTAGTCGTTAGTTGTGTTTTGTAAGTATCCATACAAAAGTTTTTACACATTTATATTTTTTTAATCTATTGGTTTATAATCATATAATTGTATCATTGAACCATTGAATAATTGTATCATTCCTTATCTAATAGATTAGTTGTTGCTAAAAAGTTTTCCCTAGTTTTCATAATTTGTTAAAACTTTTCAAATTCATTATCAAGTTTATCATTATTAGATAAATCAATTTTAAATTCGTTGTCTTCTTTTTTATGTCCTATATTCTCCTCAACGTTTTTATCTTTTTCTTGTTTTTCTGGTTTCTTCTCGGTCCCAATATCAAAAACTGAAACCAACTTTTTAAGTTGTTTGGCTTGTGCAGTTAATTCCTCTGCCGACGACGACATTTGCTCCGCAGAAGCGGAGTTCTCGTTTGTTATATCTGTTAGTTGCTGAATAGAAGTATTAATAGCCTCAACACCACCTTGTTGTTCTTGACTTGCAAGTGCTATATTCATTACCAATTCTGCACTTTTGGCAATTTCTGGCACCAATTTTTGAAGTGCTTTAGTGGCAATCTGTGAATTTGACTGACTGTTATAAGATAGCTCATCAATAATTATTGATGCCTGCTTAGTTGTGTCAGATAGTTTTCTTATTTCTTGTGCCACAACAGAAAAACCTTTTCCTGCTTCTCCAGCACGAGCGGCTTCTATTGAGGCATTCAATGATAACATATTTGTTTGTAACGATATATCCTTTATTAACAAAATTTCTTTACTTATACTGGAAATAGATTTTATTGTTTCCATAATAATACTATTACTTTGTTTCATACGTTTTGCCGAATTTGTAGAAATTTTACTTGTGTTTTTCGCATTTTCAGTATTTGATATTATTGTAGCAAGCATTTGCTCCATTGATGTAGCAACCTCTTCGGTTGTAGAAGCCTGTTCATTAGCTCGTTCCGAAATTTCTAACGAAACAGAATTTAATTGATTACTTGCATTTAAAACCGCAGTAGAACTTTCACTAATATTTGTTAATACTTCTTTAAAATTTGTATTTATATTATTTATAGATTTATAAAGTTCTCCAATCTCGTCTTTTCTTTTTTCTTTTATTTGAAAATTAATTTGTTTTTGAGCCATTTTCCTCATTGCATTAACTACATTTTCAATAGGCTTAGAAATAGATTTGGATAAAAAATAGGCTGATAAAATTATTAATAATATTGCAATAATAGAAACAATAATAATAATTTTTTTCTCATAATATATTGGAGCAAGCACTTCATCAACACTTACTGTTGTAAAAAGTCCCCATTTTAAACCATTAATACTAAGTGGAGTAAAATATTCATATTCCTCACTTCCTGTGCTTCCAGTCTTTAACGCTTTATCTGTTATACTGTCTTCAATACACAATTTTATAATATCACCTGTTTTTTCATCACCAATTTTTGCTGATTTTACTATTCTATCTGTTTTTAATCTATATTTTTCATCACTTGATTTTCCTACAATATATGTTTCCGACGTTTGAAATAATTTGTTAGTATATAAAACCGTTTCATTAATTTTAACGGAAGATAATTGCACTGCCAAAATTCCAACTAATTTATTATTTTTATAAACAGGTGTACCAGCAAAAGCAACTTGTTCTCCATTCGAAGGAGAGTATGATTGATAATCTGTAATTATTGTCTTTTTTTCTTTCAAAACTTTTTTCCACATATCTGCAAGATGAGTATCTTTATATTTACCAGTCAAAAGATTTGTTCCAAAATCATTTTCATGTGTAACAGTAAACATTACGTGTCCATGTTCTGCACATATAAAAAATATATCGTGATAATTGTAATCTTTAATATAATTAGAAAAATAACTATAATATTCTGCTGTTAATTTTGCATATTCGTCATTGTTCACAGGAAAACTATCATTTTCATTTTCTCCAACTTCTTTATGATATTTGATTAAAATATCAAATAAATTTTGCACTGCAAAAAATTTGCTTGATATTTCAATTCCATGTTCTGTTTTTTCAAAATAATTTTCAATCTCATGTTTTTTTCTTTTTATGTCATTAAAAAAAAACACATCTGTATTATTATTAATTGTTGTTCTAAAAATACTATCAGATACAAAACTAACTGTAATTACTGTTATTAAACCCACTGAAATAAATATTATCAGTATCTTTTTAAAAATAGATATATTTTTCATAATTAATTAAATTTTTTAAATTCATTAATAAATTTATTGTTTTTTATCAGTTTCAAGATTAAAAACTGAGACCAAATTTTTAAGTTGTTTGGCTTGTGCTGTTAATTCTTCTGCCGACAACGACATTTGCTCGGCCGAAGCGGAGTTCTCGTTTGTTATATCTGTTAATTGCTGAATAGAATTATTAATAGCCTCAACTCCACCTTGTTGTTCTTGACTTGCAAGTGCTATATTCATTATTAGTTTGGCACTTTTTACAATTTCTGGCACCAATTTATCAAGAGCTTTAACAGCAATTTGAGAATTTGATTGACCTTTTAAAGATAGTGCGTCAATAGTTATTGATGCCTGCTTTGTAGTTTCTGACAGTTTTCTTATTTCTTGTGCCACTACGGAAAAACCTTTTCCTGCCTCACCAGCACGAGCGGCTTCTATCGAGGCATTCAATGATAACATATTTGTTTGCAATGATATATCTTTTATCAATAAAATTTCTTGACTTATTTTTGAAATAGATTTTATTGTTTCCATAATAATACTATTACTTTGTGTCATGCGTTTTGCCGAATTTGTAGAAATTTTACTTGTGTTTTTCGCATTTTCAGTATTTGATATTATTGTAGCAAACATTTGCTCCATTGATGTAGCAACCTCTTCGGTTGTAGAAGCCTGTTCGTTTGCACGTTCCGAAATATCTAACGAAACAGTATTTAATTGATTACTTGCATTTAAAACCGCAGTAGAACTTTCACTGATTTTTGTTATTATTTCTTTAAAATTTGTATTTATATTATTTATATTTGCCTTTCGCTAATTAAAAATAGAGTTTTTTAATTAATCTCTTATAC
>JAOZTW010000665.1 GCA_029938985.1 Bacteroidales bacterium
AAATTTAATTCAGAAACTTCGCAAGCTACGTTCCTGAATTAAATTGACGACACATTGAACGATTAAATTTTTCAGCTTACACAAGTGGTATTTATTTCTTAACCGTAAAACAAGAAAATCAAACAATTAAAAGTTTCAAAATCATTAAAAATTAAAAATCATGAAGAAATTAACATTAGTATTAGTAGCGATATTATTCGCAGTAACAGGAATTTTCGCACAAACGCCAAATCAATTCAAATATCAAGCAGTTTTACGTGATGCAGACGGAACAATAATGACAGATGAAAACGCATCTGTATATCTTGAAATACTACAAGGTAGTATTTCTGGAACAAGTGTATTTGACGAAACTCACAATGTAACTACAACAGCACAAGGTCTAATAAACATAGACATAGGTTCGGAAAAAGATATGAGCGTAGTAGATTGGAGTGCAGATATTTATTTCATTAAAATTACTGTAAATGGAACGGAAATGGGAACTTCACAATTATTATCTGTTCCTTACGCCTTGCATGCTGAAACAGCAGAAACAGCAATAAATGATGATGTAGATGATGCAGATGCTGACCCTGAAAACGAACTAATAACAGAAGCAGTTTTAAATGGAAATGACTTAGAAATAACAGAAGCCGGCGAAATAAATATTGTGGATTTAAGTACTTTTGCTTCACCTTGGTTAGAAAGTGGGAGTGATATTTATTATGATGGGGGCAACGTAGGCATTGGCACCACAAGTCCAGTAGCACTATTGCACATTGCTAATGATGCTGGCACTGAAACATGGGCACTCAAAACAAGTGGTGCTGCAAATCAGGTTGGTGGTTTTGTATGTAATTCAAGTGGTAAGATTCAAATGTTGATGTACGATGCTACAGCTAAGATAAATTTAAATACAGATGGCAACTCGTATTTAAATGGTGGCAACGTAGGAATAGGAACAACAAATCCTGCTGCATTATTAGAAATTGCAGCTGAGACCAACACTGACAAATGGCTACTCAAAACGAGAGGTAATGATACTCAGGTTGGTGGTTTTTATTGTAATCCGGACGGAAAGATTCAAATGTTTATGTACGATGGTACAGCTAAGATAAATTTAAATACAGATGGCAACTCTTACTTAAATGGTGGCAACGTAGGAATAGGAACAACAAATCCTGCTGCATTATTAGAAATTGCAGCTGAGACCAACACTGACAAATGGCTACTCAAAACGAGAGGTAATGATACTCAGGTTGGTGGTTTTTATTGTAATCCGGACGGAAAGATTCAAATGTTTATGTACGATGGTACAGCTAAGATAAATTTAAGTACAGATGGCAACTCGTACTTAAATGGTGGCAACGTAGGCATCGGCACCACAAATCCAAATTACAAATTAGATGTTTCAGGCAATGTAAATACAACTGGTTCGTATTTGACAAACGGTTCTGATTTCGCTGAATATTTTGTAAACGAAGAAGAACTTTCTGCTGGCAATATTGCTGGTATAAATTTAGAAACAGGAAAAGTAAGAAAATATCAAATTGGCGACGAACTCGTTGGTATTGTTTCAGATGACGCAGGTTATGTAGGTAACAACGCATTAGACAGAGAAAAAGATTTAGATTATACTTTGGTCGGTTTGTCCGGGCAATTGGAATTTGACGAATCACAAGTCATTATTGAAAATAGAGTTGTAAAAACCAAAGATGGTATTAAAATTGGCGTATTACTTGCAAATGGTAAAGTGTTTATAAGATAATAAATAACTAAGTCCTAATTTTTTGAAAAAAACATTAAAAACTTAGGACTTTTTTAATGAAAAGAGCCAAAAATAGCATAATTTTTTTAATTTCGTCTTTTTAAATCATAAAATATGGACAAAACACAAACACCTGCAAAACAGGATAACTACGTTGATTTACTTCGAGATATTAAGTCTATTCTTAAAAATGGATTAACGAAAGCCTACAAAGCAGTTGATAATATTAAAGTGCAAACTTATTGGCAAATAGGCGAAAGAATAGCAAGAGAAGAAATAAATCAAGCAAGAGCAGATTATGGCAAAGAAGTAATAAAAAAATTATCGCATGACTTGGAACTTCATGAAAGGACATTGTACAGAGTATTAAAATTTTACAAAATTTATCCAATTTTGACAACAGTGTTGTCAGAATTAAGCTGGAGCCATTACCTGATATTAGTTGATGTTAATAATCAAGAACAAAGACGTTTTTATGAAATATTTTCTGTAAAAGAAAGTTGGAGTGTAAGAGAATTAAAAAACAGGATAAAAAACAAAGAATACGATAAGGCAAATAGAGAAAATATTATTAGCACAAAAATACCTATTCAACTTCCGTCTCCAAATGAAGTGTTCAAAGAAATTTATAATTGGAATTTTATTTCGCTTGAAAAAAGACACAGCGAAAAACAATTGGAAGATGCATTATTAAATAATATTCAGCAAGTTCTATTAGAATTTGGTTCTGGTTTTGCTTTTCTTTCACGTCAACAAAAAATTCTTATCAATAATCAATGGCATAAAATAGATTTATTGTTCTATCATATTTTATTGAAGTGTCATATAATTGTAGAATTAAAAGCAAGAGAACTCAATACTGGTGATATAGAGCAAGTAACCAGATATTTAACTTATTTCAGAGAAAGAAAATTGCCAGAAGACCGTGACCCGATTGCATTAATTGTATGTAAAAGTTACGAAAAAATTGAAGTTTATTATAGTGCAGGTAAAGACCGAGACGATATTTTTGTTGCTCAATACAAAATCACTTTACCAAACGAACAAGAAATTTCAGAAAAGTTAAAATCTTACAAAAAATAAAAAGGAACTTTGATAGAAGTAAAAATTATGTCTGCTTTAACATAATGAAAACCATATCATTTTCTTGCACGTCATTTGCTTTTTAATTGTGCGGTAATTGTGCATGGGTGCGTTGATTGATTTACATTTTACTGTTAATTGACATTGTACAAAAAAAAGTAAACGACGGCAAGAAGGTCACGATAAGTGTAACTAAAAAAGACCAAAACACATGTAATAATTCTCATAAAAAATAAACCGAAAATTTTAAAAAATATGTCATCAAAAAAAAACATAGCAGATTTTTTTTTAGAAAGATACAACAATATTAATAAATATTTACTAAATTTGCAAAAAAAAATTATTCAAAAAATAATTTAAAAAAATAAAAATTATGGAAAATAAGGAAAATAGAATTTTACCAAATCTAATAGT
>JAOZTW010000093.1 GCA_029938985.1 Bacteroidales bacterium
AAATCAACAGTTAGAACAAAATAAACTACAGATTAATGAAAAAAATCAACAGTTATTAGATAGTATTAAATTAATGAGACAACTTGGAGCTTCGGCAGAACAAATTCAAAAATCTACTGGACTCACAAAACAAGAAATAGATAATTTATAAGCTGTCAAAAATAAAATTGTAGATTCAAATTATTAAAACCATAAATAAAATAAACACTCCAAAAACTCAAAAATAAAGGTTCTAAAATTCCTTAAAGTTTGAGTTTATTTATGTAAGAAAAAAACTCCAAAAAATCCAATTCTTTTCGTTTTTCAAAATTATTATAATACTCATTAACAGGAGAAAACTTTAATAATTTTGAATGTCTTAATTATTGAGTTTCTATGAGTATAGAGTAGAATTAATTATAAAATTGGCTTTTTGCCAAAAAATTATTTTAAAAAATAAATAAAGAAAATGAAGAAATTTTTAAAAGTATTTTTAGTCGTAGTTATTATAGCAGCAATGTGTTGGGGTGGATTTTTTGTTTATAAAACATTTTTCCAATCTAAGAAAAGTATAGATGCCTTTGCCGCTATTCCAGAAGATGCTATTTTTATAGTAGAAACAACCAATTTAATGAAAGCGTGGTCGGATATTAGCAGTAGTGATTTGTGGCAATATTTGATGCAAACTTCCTATTTTTCAGACGTTAATAAAGATATTGAAAAAATTGATAAGTATATTAAATCAAATTCTATTGCGAGTACAATATTAAAAAACAGGAAATTAATTATGTCGGCTCACATGATTTCGGCTGTTGGTTGGGATTTTTTATTCACAATTGACCTAAAAGAAGCGGCACGTACCATTGGTTCTTTAGAATCGGCAATTGGGTTGATAGATGGATATACTATTGATAAAAAGGAATTTAAACCAGAGAAAGGAGAGGCGTATGAAATTATTCAACTTACAAACGAAGAAGATAAAAACGACAAAATATTTATTTCTTTTGTTGATAATGTGATACTTGTCAGTTTTACTGGTGTTATTATTGAACGTGCAATTCTTCAAAAAGAAGATAAACATTGGGATTTTAACAAGAAATTTCAAGAAGTTATGACTGAGCTGGGTGCAAGAAAACTTTTTAAAGTATATTTTAATTTTTCGTTGTTGGGTCAGTTTTCTAAAAGTTTTTTAACAGAAGAAGACGAAACAATGAAAATGCTTTCAGAATCGTTGGCATTTGCAATTTTTGATATTAATATAAAAGGTAAAAAATTGAGTCTCGAAGGTTTGGCAAACATAGATAGCACAACATCTTATGTAAAAGCTCTGGCTGATGTTGAACCAGGAAAAATGAGAGCTTATGAAATTCTTACAGACCAAACAGCCGCTTTTGTTTCTATTTGTTTTAGTAATTATAAAACGTTTCATAACAATTTGTTAAATCAATATAGAAAAGATAGCCCCGAAGATGTTGAAGAAATTGAAGGTTATATAAAAAAGGTAAACAAAATTTTTAATATTGATATTGACAAAGATTTATTTGGTTGGATTGGACAAGAAATATCGGTATTTAAAATAAGACCTATGGATGCTGAGTCGAGAGAGGAAGATATAGTTATTGCAATTAATGCCACAGATATTGATGATGCAAAAACAGGTTTAGACCACATTACAAGACAAGTACGACGTAGAACAGGAATAAAATTTGATGAAATTGAATATAAAAATTATAAAATTAATCATTTGGCAGAAAAAGGACTAATTAATGTTATTCTTGGAAAATTTATGGAAGGAATAGACAAACCATATTTTACTTATATTGAAGATTATGTGATTTTTAGTAACTCGCTATCAACTGTAATGCAGGTGGTTGATGATTATATTGCAGGTAAAACTATGTCTCACAGCAAAGAATTTCAAAGTTTTATTGATAATTTTAGTCCTAAATCAAACATATCGGTGTTTATTCAAATGCCTAAAATGTACACCACACTATATTATTATACACCTGAAAAAAGTAGAGCCGATTTTGACGAAAATAAAGAAATGATTTTGAGTTTTGCAAGAATTGGTTTTCAGCTTGTTAGTACTGGTAAAATGTTTAAAACAACTCTTCTTGCCGAATATGATGAAAACGCACTGGCAGACGACGAAGTTAATAAACTATTGCAAGAAACCACTGATGACGGTTTTGGTGGAGAAATTGATTCTATGAGTTTTAAAATTGAAATACCAATTGGAAATCTTGAAACTGATGGAGCATACAAAGAATATTTTGATGACGATAGCACTGAAATAAAAATTGAGGGTGCAATTCAAGATAATAAAATAAATGGATTGTGGAGAACATATTATAGTACAGGACATTTGCGTAGTTCGGTAAACTATAAAGATGGTAAAATTGATGGTATAGCATATTTTTATTATAACGATGAAGTTAATTCTAAACGAGCAGAAATAACTTACGAGCAAGACCAGATAATAGGTTTTTACTTAGAGTTTTATGATAATGGGGCACAAAAATCCAAAATTGAATACAAAAAAGGTGAAAGACATGGAAAAGGTGAGTATTATTACAAAACTGGTAGAATAAAAAGAGATGGTAAGTTTAAAAACGGATTAGAAGAAGGAAAATGGAAATTCTACAACGAAGCAGGTGAAGTAATTAAAAAAGTGAAGTATAAAAAAGGAGTAATGAAATAGATTGATAATTAGCAAGTTATAAAATGAAATACTAAGCACCAACAATACAAAATCAATAGCCTTGCTTGAAAGAGCAAGGTATAAATAAAAAACGTTAATTGATTTCGCACCTTTGGTATTTTTTGAAAATACAATTCTGAATCTTGTCCAGTCAGGTAAAAAGTAAAAAGAACAAGTTTAAATGGTTAATAATTTATTAAATATTTGTTTTTCGGCTGTTTAAAATAAAGGGCTACCCACTTAAAGTTGGACAAAAAAAATCCTTTTTCCAAAGTTTGGAACTTTGGAAAAGTTGTGGCTATCACTAATATACTGCGAATTACAACTTTGTCAAAGTGAAAAAACTTTGACAAAGCAGAAATTTTATAATTATAAAATCCAACGTTACGTGGATAGCCAAATAAAGACTTTGTTTTTTTTGTGAAAATTAATAGATTGTTAAATATCAAACAATAAACAATCAATAGTTATGTTTTACCCAAAAATATTGTTTAAATATAATAAAGGAACATCTTACAACAATTATCTGCACTTATAATCAATATACTTAGCCCGTTTTATTCATGATTTGTAATAGTATAATTTGTGAATAATGCAGGTTAAAGAACTTCTATGGTTTTTTGTTGTATAAATTAAAAAAAAATTATGCCTATCATTTACTATTCATTTTTTTTTGTATCTTTGCAAAATTATATATAATATGAAAAGTCGGGAAAACTTTTTTGCAATATTTATCTGTTTGATTTTCATGGCAATAAGCAATTTTATTGATTTTTATTAATCAGTTTTTAATATTTAGACAAGCAGTTTTTCCAACTATTCTGTATATTACTGAAATAAATACAAATATGTTGTTTTTTTATGTCAATTTTATATGCAAAATATGTTGTAAAGACAAGGCATACCTTGTCGCTACGGCAAATTGTATGTTTATAATATATCTGAAAAGTTCTCCCGACTTTTTCAGATATAATAAGATTTAAAAAACTAAAAAGATATATAAACTAATGATTATGAAACAAAAACTCGCACTCGGAAATCAGGAATTTTCAAAAGTTATAAATAATAACTGTATTTATGTAGATAAAACAGAATTAATATATAATTTAATTACAAAAGGAGATTATTATTTTCTGTCTCGCCCTCGTAGGTTTGGTAAGTCTTTGCTTGCCAACACTATAAAAGAGCTTTATCTTGGTAACAAAGAACTTTTTAAGGGACTTTGGATTTATGATAAATGGAATTGGGAAACCACTTATCCCGTAATAAAAATATCGTTTTCAAGAATGTCTTATCATTTACTTGGCTTAGAAACGACAATTGATAACGAACTTGATGGTATTGCAAAAGCGAATAATATTATTCTTACAAAAAAGACAAACAGCGACAAATTTGAAGAATTAATAATTAAGCTGTCACCTAAAGGACAAGTAGCAATTATTATAGATGAATACGACAAACCAATTATTGACTATTTAGACAATATTGCTCAGGCTTCCGTAAATCGAGATATATTAAAAAAGTTTTATTCTGTTTTAAAAGATTTGGATAAATACATAAAATTCTTTTTCGTAACAGGAGTTTCAAAATTCAGTCAAGTCTCAATTTTTTCGGATTTGAATAATTTAACAGACATTACTCTACATAAAGATTATTCTAGAATTGTAGGCTGGACAAAAAATGAAATTGAGAAATATTTTCCTGATTATATAAAAGCTGTTGCAAATGAATACAAAGATATTTATCAGGATATTATGTCCGAAATAAAAAATTGGTACAACGGATATTCCTGGGACGGCATAAATTTTGTTTATAATCCCGTTTCTTTAATGAATCTGTTTTCTAACCGAGCTTTCCGAAACTACTGGTTTACAACTGGTACACCAACTTTTTTAATAAAATACATTAAAAAACGCAAAGTGTTACCATATAGATTGGAAAAAGAAGTTATTTCAACGGAAACACTTGATAAATACGAAATTGACAATATAACATTACTTCCTTTGCTGTTTCAAACAGGCTATTTAACAATAAAAAAACACGATCTTGCAACAAATGAATATGAATTAAGTTACCCGAATAATGAAGTAGCCCGTTCTTTTTCCAAACATTTTCTTGCCGAGCATACAACAGGAAAATATGATATAACAGACAGTTTGTTGTACAAAATTAGAAGAAGTTTTGTAGATAATGATATTGAAGAACTAATTGAAAACTTAAATATTCTTTTTGAAAATATACCATACACACTTGTAGAAAGAAGCGAGAAATATTTTCATTCTTTATTTTTTCTTGTAATAAAAATTATTGGTTTTATAATTGAAGCAGAAACTTTAACAATAAAAGGAAGAATAGATGCCGTAGTAAAAACCAAAGATAATATTTATATTATAGAATTTAAAATTAACCAATCGGCAGACAAAGCAATACAACAAATTAGAGATAAAAAATACGCACTAAAATATGCCGACGACAAAAGACCAATCTCCCTGCTCGGAATTAATTTTGATACAGATAATAAAATAATTGAAGACTGGAAGCTAATTGATAATTGATAATTACAGACCTCAAAATTGAGTTTTAATAAAAACGGTTAAAACACTTTATATTAACGCACATAACAATAACTGGACATTAAGATTTCCATTTATTTGTAATATAATATAATTTTATTTAATAAAGAATTTTTTATTTCGTTATTTTATATATTTCTTTGTATTGTTAATTTTATATACAAAACTATATAATATGTCACAAAATACCACTAATATTAAAACAAACAAAGAAGCACTTGGTTCTGGTTTGTTTATGCAGAGAAGCTACATTTGTTGAGTTATGGAGAAATGGCGGTTTTCTTTTTCGTAAAGAACTGGATACACGTGAGAAGAGTCCAGAATTTCGTTTACTTATAGTTCAATTGTGTCAGGATTATAATGCTCAAAAAATGAAATTATCCAAGATTTTTTCTATTTCACGTCAAAGTATCGATGACTGGATTGCTTCTTTCAATAAGCATGGTATTGTTGGTCTGATAAATAGTAGTAAAAATATAGGCAATTCGCATCGTAGCAAGGAAAACAAAGGTAAAACAAATACTGCTGACAGACAACATAAACAGCACACTATAAGTAAAATACAATATTCACTTGAGGATATAAAATTACCTTCGCCACTTAGTATTGAGCCAGAAAATATACCTTATGAATCGTTGGTAGAAAAGCATAATAATCGTTATGCTGGTGTGTTTGCACTTGAAATATTATTAGTAAGCGAATTTAGTTGGTTCAATTGGACAATTGGTTTGTTTGGTGATGCTTACAAAATTTTACTCGTGAAAAACACTAAAACTTTGATAAAAAAACAAAGTTTTTTATAACGAAGCCGAAATTAACTCTGCAATATCCAAGTTTTTCATATCATCGTCTTTATTTTTATATTTTATTCCATCAGTCATCATTGTCATGCAGAAAGGACAAGAAGTAACCACAATATTTGCTCCCGTTTTTATCACTTCTTCAATTCGTTCTATAAAAACTTCTTTGTTTCCTTTTTCTGCTTCTTTAAACATTTGCCCTCCACCAGCTCCACAACAAAGTGCATTTGTTTTATTACGAGGCATTTCTATAAGTTTTGAATTTACTTTAGAAATAATATTTCTTGGCGAGGAATATATTTTATTCATTCGTCCCAAATAACAAGGGTCGTGATATGTTATTATATTTTTAGCAAAAGTGTCTTTATTTAATTTAATTTTACCTGATAGTAAAGCACTGTTAAGAAAATCGCTATGATGAATAACTTCGTAGTTACCACCTAAATCAGGATATTCGTTTTTAAGTGTATTATATTCGTGTGGGTCGCAAGTTATAATTTTTTTCACCTTATAATTATTTAGTATTTCAATATTCATAAGAGCCTGCATTTGGAACGACATTTCGTTACCACCTCTTCTCGCAATATCGCCACTATCACTCTCTTCCATGCCAAGAACAGCATAATCTGTTTTTAAATAATAAAGTATTTTAATAAATTCTTGCATTACTTTTTTATAACGGTCGTCAATTGAACCAGCACTGCCTACCCAAAATAAATATTCTGGTTGTTTTTCTTCTGCTTGTAAATCGGCAAGTATTGGAACTTCAATTTTTATATCATTAAGTATAATATTATCAGCCCAAAGCATTCTATCTTCAAAAGACACCTGCCAAGGAGCACCGTTGTTTTCTATATTTTGAAAAACAACATTTAATTCCGAAGGAGCGGCACTCTCTTCCATAACAAGGTAGCGTCTCATTTCCAGTATTATACTTGGGTGATTTATATTAATTGGACATTCTTCGGCACAAGCATTACAGGTAGTACAAGCCCATAATTCTTCTGTTGTAATATAATCATTAATAAGTGATTTTTCGTCCGAAAAAGTTTTTCCTTGCTTCAACAAAGAAGGAGCTTTTTCCTTCATTCTTTTACGAATATCAATCATTACTTTACGTGGTGATAATTTTTTGCCAGTAATATTTGCAGGACAAACCGAGCTGCATCGCCCACATTGTGTACAAGCAAGAGAATCGAAATAATTTTTCCAAGTAGTATCTTCAACATCAAGTACACCAAATCTTTGTAAGTCTTCAAGCTCTTCTTCATTTTCTTCAAAAGCTGTTTCTGGGGCTAACATTGATTTTATTTCTTCTGTTATTGAGGTCATTGTATCTATTTTTCCAAGTGGAGTAAGACGGCTTAAAAAAACATTAGGAATTGACATAAATACGTGAAAATGTTTTGAATATGGTAGAATATTCATAAAAATAAAGATAGCTTCTATATGAAACCACCAATTTATTCTTTCTAACAGGTGTAGAGTGTCGGCACTTGTGTTGGCAAACAAACCTGCTATAATTGAGCTAACTGGATAAACTCCATGTATTTCTGCACCAACGCTTATGTTGTGAGCATAATAAAAAACATTAATACCAAGTAATGAAATCATTAATGATAAAATAATAAATAATGCTAATATTGCATCTAAATGAGCTTTATGAGTCATTTCTATTCCCGAAAATCTTTTTATATTTAAAAATATACGTCGGAATAAAAATATTGTTACCATAATGGCAATAATAAGGGCAAAAATATCTCCAAGGGCAAAAATAATATCATAAAATATTCCAAAAAATGATAAACTTTTATCAATACCCAAAATTCCATCAACAAACATTTCAATTGTTCCTACAAGAATTATTAAAAATCCCCATAAAACCAAAGCGTGCATTGCTCCAATTATTGGACGTTTAAAAATTTTTATCTGACCAATTGCTACTTTTAAAGTAACAACAATTCTTTGTCCGTAATCTTTGATATAAAAAGGTTTAAGCATTTTCATATATAAGAATACTCTTCTAAAACTATAAAACAAGCCTGCTAAAGCGATAACTACGGTTAAAATAAATATTATTTGGTTCATAAATAATTAATAATTGGTTACTTATTTGTATAATTATATTAAAAATAATGGTGTTTTCTTAAATCTTAAGACAACAAAGTTAAATTTTTTTTTATTTTAAAACAATAACTTTTATCATATTTTTTGGTTTAAAATGCAACTTTTGAAAAAAACCTCCGTAAATAGTAATATAACTTTGTGAATTAGGAATTAAGAATTCTTAATTCTTAATTCCTAATTCCTAATTCTTAATTTCTAATTCTTAATTATACCTGCTATGTATAGAAATTTCATAATTATTTTAATCATTTTTTTTATAGCTTCTTGTACAAATCAAGTTAATGAAACTGTAATGGTAAAAGCCAATAAAATTAAAAAAGATACGCTTTTTCAATACTCATTTGCAGCATATTGTAAAGGTATTCCTGATACAATGCAATTTTCTATTTTGGGCAAAAATATTGAAACAGCAGCTAATGTAAAACAATTTTATACAAATCGTAATAATAAATCAGCATGGTTAATTAGTAAGCAACCAAATGATGCTTCTATAGAAATGTTTAGTTTGATAAAAAATTCTATGTATTATGGGTTGGATACTTCTTTTTATAACTATGCCGAATTAAAATCGTTGTATTTGCAAATAAAAACAGAAGAAGATGATAAAAAATTATTTTCTCTATGTTTTGATTTTGAAATTATGTTAACAAATTCTTGTTTTTTATTTCTAACACATTTAGAGAAAGGAGTTTTATATCCCGATACTAATATTTACAAAGTTCAAAAAAATAAGTTTTCAAATAATCTTTCCAAAAGATTAGAACAACTTCTTATTGCTGACAATTTTTCGGAAGAGTTTTTAAAATATCAACCAGATTTTTATCAATACGTTAGGTTACAAAAAGCTTTGACTAATTTTTTAGATAATAATAAATTAATAGATACTGTTCTTTATCTTGCAGATTATAAAAGAGATTCGGTAAAATGTTATAATCAGGCAGCAGAGAGATTAGTGTTCTTTGAGTTTTTAGACGACAGTTTAAAACAAGATACAGCTTTCTTTTTTAAGGCATTGCGAGAGTTTCAGATTGCAAACGGAATGCAGGCAGACGGCGAAATAGGAAGATATACAGCAAGGGCTTTAACAAAAAATAATTATGAGCGATATCAACAAATTGTTATCAATTTGGAGCGGTTGCGTTGGGAGCAAGATATTCCTGAATATTATATTTTTGTAAATATTCCATCGTATGAATTAAAAACTATTGAGAACGATTCTGTAACCAACATATTTAAAGTGATTACTGGTAGAACAAGAAGTAAATCACCAATTTTGACAGGCGAAATAGAATTTTTTACCACATATCCTGTTTGGTATGTTCCAAGTAGTATTTCTACAAATGAAATGCTTCCTAAATTAAAAAAAGACTCAACATATTTAAAACGTAATAATTACAGATTGTATAACAAGCAAAATAAAAATATTGATGCCACACAAATAAACTGGGACAATATTTCGGCGGGAGATTTTAATTATAAAGTAAGTCAAAACAGCGGAGGGCGAAACGCACTTGGCTCTATTAAATTTATTTTTCCAAACAAACATCATGTTTACCTGCACGACACACCAAATAAGAGACTTTTTAATAATTCAATTAGAGCTTACAGTCACGGGTGCATAAGGTTACATAATCCTGTTGCTTTTGGTTGTTATATTTTGGAACAAGATGAAAATAAAATAGAGAGCGATTCTTTAAGAGCAATAATGAAAAATCGTGTTCACAAAAGAATTAATTTGAATAAACATGTGCCAATTCATATTCGTTACATCTCTTGTCTTGCGGACAGTAATAATAATGTGATTTTTTATCTCGATATTTATAAACGAGATAATAGGTTGTTAAATAAAATGCAATTGAAATTTAGAAATACTGTGGAAACTAAATAAATATGGTTGAAATTAGGAATTAGGAATTGGTTTACACCTTAAAATTAGGATAAAGTTTTGGCGTTTTTTCAATTAGTAAAAATGAAAAAATAAATAACTCCAAGATACGCCATTATTTTGTTCTTTTAGAATTTTAACAAATCTGCAAATAGCGAGCTAAGCACCCATACAAAAGTTTTTACACATTTGTATTTCTTTAATAAATTGGTATATAGTTATTTAATTGTATCATTGAACCTTCTAATAATTGTATCATTCCTTAGATTGGGGTTAGTTATTTTTTCTTTTCACTTAAGCAATAAAATACTGCTATTTCTCTTAAAAATATGTATATTTGCAAAATAATTAAATCCAAATAAAAAACATTATGGAACAGACTGAAAAAAAAACAATTGATTATCAAAATATTAAATATCAGGATATTGCAGAGGTTGTAAATATAAAATCAGTATTTGATAAATCTAAGTTTAATAATTGGTTTTTATACAAGTATAAAATATCGGAAGAAGAAGAAACATTTCTTGAAAATTTAATTGAAAAAAACGAAGCAAGTTTATCAAGATATAATGAAGCAAAATTATTAGTTCGTTTTATTTCTCAAGTATTAATGAAAGTGGATTTTGATACAGGCGAAATAAAAGACTGGTACGAAAACTTTTTGACAGGAGAAATAAATGGCTATAAATTCAACGGTAAAACAGATTTTATGGTTGCCAAAGGAGAAGTTTATCCAGAAAAACCATACTTTTTTATTCAAGAGTTTAAACGAACCACTCCACACAATGACCCACTTTTTCAGCTACTTGCCGAAATGCTTGTAGCCCTTGAAAAAAATGAAACTAATATTATGTACGGTGGTTATGTTTATGGAGAACACTGGAAGTTTATTATCTTAGAAAAATTAGAAAATGGAAATTATGAATATTTTAACTCCACAAGTTTTAATTGTCTTGAACTAAGTCATTTAAAACAAATTTACATAAATCTACAAGCTGCAAAAGCTCTATTTTGTAAAGATTAATAAAATTAGCATGTTTCCTCGGCTGGTGCGAGCTTGTAGCTCGTATCCAACCCAATAATAATAAGTTAATCAATTACAGATACTTGGTCGGCGTGATTTTTTTGATATTATACGAGGTTGGATACGAGCTACAGGCTCGCAACAGCAGAGAGAAAGCTGTAATTAATGATAATTTAATCACATCAATAAGGCAAACTATTCTTAGTTTATTATTTTCTCTAAAATTGTTTCGGCAAACTCATCATTGCTTTTTTCTACTTTAATAAATCCAACTTTACAATAATTGCCATCTTTATAATTTTCATATTTTCACCAAAAGCCAAACGCATCCATTTATTTGAAGTAATAAAATTAACTAAACCGTCTTTTTTCAAAATTTGTAAAGCACGTTCGATAAATAGAATATAAATATCGCCATTGCTGTCGTAGGT
>JAOZTW010000094.1 GCA_029938985.1 Bacteroidales bacterium
AGTTGTCTATTAGATACATCAGTACTCGCTCTAAAAGTTATGTTCAACCCTTTTATTGGAGTGTAGGTAATATCTGCCATACCATATACTCTATCTTCGTTGTTAGCATTTCCGTTTTCTAAAAGCGGCCAATATGGATTAGTTGTATATGGACTATAGTAATTATTTTTGTCAAAAAATTTGTTTTCATAATCGGCAAGTTCTAAAATAGGGATATCACGTGGTTGTTGTAAAATATTATTCCAAACCGATTGTCCACCTTGACCTGTTGGTACAAATTTATTTGTTTTGTTTACATAATTAATAGAAGCTGAACTTTTTATTTTTTCATTTATTTTTGCAGTACCAGAAAGTGAAATAGTATTTCTTTTGTAACTGTCCCTGTCGTATGGCATTATACCATCATCGGTAACATTAGAGAAAGAAAGAAAATATGTAGCCTGTTCTGTACCTCCGCTTAATGATGCTGAATTTTGGAACATTCTACCAACATCAAAAAAGTCTGAAATATTATTCGGTAATGCCGAATAAGGCTTAATAAGTCTTTCGTTGTCAACAACATGTCCCCAGTAGTGTAATTGGTCGTCAAATCGAGGCCCGTAACTGGTGTTTTCTCTCTGATCCCAGTTTCCAAATATTCCTTGTCCATATACATTTTGAAGTTGCGGAAGTCTTAAAGGAGCAGAAAACACAGCTGTTGAAGATATTAAAATCTGACCGATACCTTCACTTCCTTTTTTGGTATTTATTATTATTACTCCATTTGCTGCACGTGAACCATAAAGTGTAGTTGCGGCAGAACCTTTAAGGAATGTTATGGTTTCAATATCTTCAGGATTAATGTCATTAGCACTATTACCAAAGTCAGTACCACCATTCAAAGAACCACTACCACTTGAAGCATTTGATATAGGAGCTCCGTTTACTACATAAAGAGGTTGGTTACTACCATTGAAAGTAGAAAAACCTCTAAAAATTACTCTTGTAGAAGAACCAGCTGCTCCAGATGCGTTTGATATTGTAACTCCTGGTATTTTTCCTGACAAAGCATTAATAGCACTTCTGTCTTTCGATTCTGTAAGCGCTTCACTTCCAAAAGTTGTTACAGCATGTGTTATCTTTTTCTCTTCAAGCGACATACCCATACCAACTATTACGGCAACACCAAGTTCTTCTGTTGCATCAAATAAAGTAATAGGTATTTCAGACTTACCAGCAACGGCATGACTAACGCTTTTTTTCCCAATAAAACTAAACGTGAGTGTATCTGTCTCTTTGACATTAATAGAATAATTTCCATCATAATCAGACAATACTTTTAAAGTTCCGTTAACAAGTACTTTGCACGAAACGATAACACCTCCTTCTTCGTCCACCACAGTTCCAGTTACTGTTTTTTCCTGCGAAAAAACTTGTAAACTTATGAAACTTAATAGAAATAATATAAAAGCAAATTTCTTCATAAGGTTTTTTTTTTGGTTAATATAAGAATTTTTAATAAATTTTAATAAACAAATTTAAAAGTATTTTTTTAATAAACAAATTAAAAATAAAATAAAATTTATTTATTTTTTCAAAACTCTATAAATCAAGTTTATGTAATTTACTATTTTTGAATGTATTATTAAGTTACTTAAATGTTAAAATAGTTGCATTTACTTTAACACATTTTAACATAATTAGGAATTAGGAATTAGAAATTAGGAATTAACTGAAAAGTCGGGAAAACTTTTTTGCAATATTTATCTATTTGATTTTCACGGTAATAAATAATTTATTTGATTTTTATTAATCATTTTTAAATATTTAGACAAACAGTTTTTCCAACTATTCTGTATATTACTGAAATAAACACAAATACGTTGATTTTTTATGCAAAATATGTTGTAGAGACAAGGCATGCTTTGTCTTTACTGCAAATTGTATGTTTTTTAATATTGCTGAAAAGTTTTCCCGACTTTTCTGGAATTAAGAATAAGGAATTAGGTTTAGGTTTTTGAGTTTATTGAGGAATTAAATCTAACAGCATAATTATACAACAAAAGGTGTTTAAATATATTTAAACACCTTTTTAATTATTTATAAATATCTACATTAATTAAATTTTTAATTTCAAGAAAGTATAATATTTATTTAGTTAAGTAAATATTGTTGAAGAATAAAAGCTCCAGCTCCTGCAATATATCCAATAAAAGCAAGTAAACTTATTTTTTTGAAATACCAAATAAAGTCAATTTTTTCCATTCCCATTGCTGCTACACCAGCTGCCGAACCTATAATAAGAATACTACCACCAGTTCCTGCTGTGTATGCAAGGAAAGTCCAAAAAATACCATCTTGAGCAAATTGTCCTGTTGCTTCAACCGTGTACATACCCATTGCACCAGCTACAAGTGGCACATTATCAACTATTGAAGAGAGTACGCCAATTGCCAAGTCAATCACATATATGTTACCACCAGTTGTGTCATTTAACCAACCTGCGAGCAAGTCTAAATGCCCCGCAGATTGTAATGCCGCAACTGCGAGTAATATACCCATAAAGAAGAATATAGTTGGCACATCAACATGTTCTAATATTTTTATTACTGATAATTTATCATGGTTTGCTCCTTTTCTTCGTCTTAGAATTATTTCAGTAACCAACCAGATAGCTCCGAGTCCAAGCAACATACCAATGTAGGGTGGTAAGTGAGTTACTGTTTTAAAAACGGGAACAAATAATAGGACTGCAACACCAAATAAAAGTAGGAAAATTCTTTCTTTGGGTGTTGTAATATCTGTCTCGTTACCCGATTTTTCAGGTCTTTCAATATTTCCTTTTACAGTAAATGTTAAAATTAATAGTGGTACAAGCAGAGTTACCAAACTGGGAAAGAATACAGTTGTTATTATTGGTATTGTTGTAACGTTTTCTTTTACCCACAGCATAATTGTTGTTACATCACCAATTGGTGACCATGCTCCTCCTGCATTTGCGGCAAGTACTACAATACTGGCAAAGAACCAACGAGTTTTTTGGTCGCTAATTAGTTTTCGTAGCAAAGCTATAAGTACAATTGTGGTTGTAAGATTATCTAATGCAGCAGACATGAAAAATGTTAAAACACTTAATATCCACAAGAGTTTAACTTTATTTGTAGTTGTAATTTTATCCGTAATAACTTTAAAACCTTGATATCTGTCAACGGTTTCAACAATTGTCATTGCTCCAAGCAAGAAAAATAATATTTCTGCTACTTCAACAAGGTGATGTGCCAAATCGTGTTTCAAAAAATGCAATTGAAACTTGTGAGCGTCTTCTCCATGTGTTCCTCCAGCACTGTATTCCATCCATGATGGGCTAAAATTCAAGTGCAAAATGTCGGTAGAAAATAAAGCATAAACAGCCCACAACACCATTCCTGTAAGCAAAGCGGTTGCAGCTTTATTAACATGTAATGGGTGTTCTAGTGCAATTGCAGCATAGCCCAAAACAAAAATAACAAGCATTAATAAAAAGATAGTCATTTTAATTTTTTTTAGTTAATTAATTGATAATAAATAATTAGTATTTTTTATTTTATATAAATAATATAAATTAAAAAATATTTGAAAATATAAAAAGTTGTTTTAAAGAACCGCAAAGATATATATGTTGTTATTTAATCAAAAAAAAAAAACCTTTTTATGTATTTTAATTTTAAATTTATTTTCATTCTAAATTATTATATTTGCTATATATCTAACATTTATGCAATTAAAATTATCTATAATTTATTTTAAATTTAAAAAAATTTCATGTCCCACCCAAGCATCTGTTGCTGCATACGTTTTTTGAGCATTACTAAGTTTTTTTGTTTCCCAGTTTGAGAGTTGTTGAGATTTTGAAATTCTAAAACCAAGTACAATTGCAGACATTTTAGTTAAACTAAAACTTTCTATCCCAAATTTTTTAACTCTGTTTTGTAAATCTATAAAAGATGCTGGAATAAAATCGTTTAATTGCCTCAAAGCTTTTATGTCATCATGAATAGCAGCTCCTGTTTTTATTATTGATTTTGAAGACAGCAAATCAGCTATTTCGTTGGGTAAACCAATTTTATTAATTCTAAAAAGAAAAACTTTATCAGCTGTTGCTAATTGCAAAAGTGCAACTTTATTTTTCCTACCTTTCTTAAAAGAAGGACGTGTTTCTGTATCAAATCCGAGAATTTTTTGTGAACTTAAATAATCAACAGCCGAAAATACCTGTTCATATTCATCAACAACAATAATTTCACCTTTAAAATATTTTATCGAATATTTTTTTAACTCCTCTTTATCTAATTTTGTTTTATACATTTGTCTTGTTTTTTATAAATACTGTTGAAATAAAAAAATGAAATTTTAAAAATGAAATTCATTTTTTTATTTCATTTTCTTATATCCAATTCGTCTACGATATGTTTTGCATTTGCAAATTTATCAATAATGAAAAGTACGTATCTAATATCTACGTTAATAGTTTTTTGCAATTTAGTTTCAAAAGCAATATCTCCACTCATAGCTTCCCAGTTTCCATCAAAGGCAAGCCCCAGTAATTCTCCTTTTGCGTTCATAATTGGACTACCAGAATTTCCTCCTGTTATATCATTATTTGAAGTAAAACATACTGGCATAATACCATCTACACCATAAATTCCATAATCTTTTGCTTCATACAAATCAATGAGTTTTTGTGGTACATCAAATTCCCAATCACCAGGTTTTGCTTTTTCAATTACCCCTTTAAGAGTGGTTTGATAGTCATATACAACTCCATCTTTTGGCAAATAGCCCCCTACTCTACCATAAGTAAATCTCATTGTAAAATTGGCATCTGGATAGAAAAATTTATCTTTATCCATTTCCATTAAGCCAGCAAGATAAAGCCTTTTTCCTCTTACCATTTTGTCGTCCAAATCTGATGTTAAATCTAATATATTAGCATATTTCTCAACAACCGATTTGTATGCAATAAATGCGGGGTCGTTAATTAATATTTCATATTTAGGTGCGTCTAAAAATTTTTCAAATCTTTCTTTTGAAACAAATATTGAATTTTTAAACATATTATTAATATATTCTTCAAAATCTTTTATTTCTTTAATAAAATCTGGGTGGTATTTCTTATCTACATCTTTATAAAACATTTGCAACATTGCCAAAGAAATTTTTTGGTCTGTGGGAGCATTATAATCTTTAAAAAACTTATCAGAAGCTATTTTTAATTCTTTAATAATATCGTCTTGTTTTCCTACATTATCATTTCCTTTTAAAAATTGATACAATTTGTTAGCACTTTGTGGCAAGCTATAATACTCTGTTCCAACAAAAAAACATTCTATCATATATTGTTTTACGTGTGCTAATTTTTGCTGTTCTTTATATGGAGTTTGTATCATTTCTAATGCTTTTCCATATTTTTTATTTTGAGTTTTATCTGCACTAACCCATTCATTAAAACGTTTTTCCAATTCTTGTTTCTTTTTCAAAACTTTCAATTTTTTTAAACCTTTATTTTGTCCTATCGAGTATTTCCAATAATTACTGCTACGTGAAAATTTTGAGGCATATTGAATTTTTACTTTTGGGTCTGCTTTCATATCTTGCATCATTATTTCTTGCCGTTTTGTTCTAATTTTTATGCGATTAGGGTTTGCCACATCTAAGGTATGTTTAACTCCAAAAGAAGTCATATATCTATTTGTAGTTCCTGGAAATCCCATAATAAAAGTAAAATCACCTTCTTGGTAACCTTTTAAAGAAACAGGTAAATAATGTTTTGGTTTAAATGGGATATTTTCTTTAGAATATTCTGCGGGTTTTCCATCTGGGCTCATATAAACTCTAAAAATACTGAAATCAGCTGTATGTCGAGGCCACATCCAGTTATCTGAATCGTGTCCAAATTTCCCAATTGAAGATGGTGGTGCTCCAACAAATCTAACATCTTTGTATTCTTGATAAACAACTAAATAATAACTGTTTGAACTGAAAAAAGATTTTACCATAACAATATATCCATCGTCTTCTTTAAAAGTTGTATTAATTTTTTTAGTTACATTTTCAATTGCAGTTTTAATTTCTTTGTTTCTCGCAGGTTCTTTCATTTTGTCATCAACGTTTTTGAGAATCTGTTCTGTAACGTCTTCCATTTTTATTAGAAACTTCACCGAAAGTCCTGGATTTGGTAGTTCTGCTTCTTTATTTGCTGCCCAAAAACCATCTTTTAAATAATCATGGTCAACAGTACTATGTTGTTGTATTTGACCATATCCACAATGATGATTGGTAAACAGTAATCCTTCTTTTGAAACAATTTCTCCTGTACAGCCACCTCCAAAAATAACTATTGCATCTTTTACAGAAGTTTTGTTTACACTATAAATATCTTCGGGTGTTAGTTTAAAGCCCTGTGTTTTCATGTCATCGTAGTTCTTATTCAACATGGTAAGTAGCCACATACCCTCGTCTGCTTTTACATTTGCAATACACAAAAATACAAATGATAAAAATAAAATACCAATTTTTTTTTTCATAATAGTTAATAGTTAATAGTTGAGATTTAATTATTTATAATGTTCATTTCGTTTATTAAATTTGATGCACCTGCATATTTGTCAACAATAAAAAGGACAAAACGGATATCAACGCAAATGGTTTTTTGAAGCTCTGTTTCAAAAGCTATATCGCCACTCATTGCTTCCCAGTTTTTATCAAAAGCAACTCCAATTAATTCTCCATTTCCATTAATAACTGGGCTACCAGAATTACCTCCAGAAATATCATTATTGGTTATAAAACAAGTGATTAGATTTCCATTTTTATCTGCATACCTACCGTAATCTTTTGCTTTATGTAATTCTTTTAATTTTTCAGAAACAAAAAATTCTTTGTTTCTTTGTTTTTCCTTTTTCATATAGCCGTTCAGGTTTGTTGTAAAATTATGTATCTTTCCATCTGCTTTATATCCACCTACTTGACCATAACTTAATCGCATTGTTGAGTTTGCATCTGGATAGAATAACGCATTTTTATTTTCGGATAACAGCATTTCTAAGTATGCAGCAATAAAAAGTCTTTTACCTTTAATAAGGTTGTAATCATCAACTTCTTTTTTATCAATAATGTCCCAATAAAGATTTATTATCGACATTGCAGTTCTTATACCAATATCGTTATTAAAACGCCTTTCATTAGGATTTTCAAGAAATTCCATATATCTTTTTTTATTTGTTAAAAAAGATTTTGAATACAAATCATCTGCAAATTTATTTAAGTCTCCATAATATTCTTCTTCTATTTCTTTAAAAATATCGGGGTGATATTCTGGTTCAACTTTCTTTTTAAATAGCTCGAACATGGTTATTAATAGTTCTCTATCTACTACGGTATTGTAATTTTGAAAATAAATTTCTCCTTCTGTTCTTAAATTATCGCAAGTTTCTGTAAGTAATTTTTTCACACCAAAAGTTCCAATTAAAGCAAAATTTGCGAGAGCAAATTGTTGAATTTCTGAACCATGATAAAATGCTTCAAGCCAATAATTGTTTATTAAATTATAGTTTGAATTGTCTGTTATTGCATATTTTATTATGTCAAGAGCCTTTCCATATTTTTTTAATCTCTTATAATCTTGGTTAATCCATTTGGTTAATTTTTTTTGTAATAATTTTTTTCTTTTTAAAACTTTAAATTTTTTCAAACTTTTATTTTGTCCTATAGAATATATCCAATTATTGGAACATTGTGCAAGTTTTGCAGCATATTGAATTCTAATCTTTTCATTCTCAAGCATGTGCTTTTTAAATATTTCAATTTTTTTGGTTCTTACTTCAACTCTAATATCGTTTTCATGTTCTATTAATTGTTGAACCTCCCAAGAAGTTAAATATCTATTAGTTGAAGCAGGATAGCCCATAACCATAGCAAAATCATTTTCTTTAATACCTTCAAGACTAATAGGAAACGAATATTTGGGAACATAAGGAATGTTGTTTGGAGAGTATTCGGCAGGTGTTCCGTCTGGAGCACTGTAAACTCTAAAAAAACAAAAATCACCAGTATGACGAGGCCATCTCCAATTGTCGGTTTCGTATCCATATTTCCCAATTGATTCTGGTGGAGCACCAACAAGGCGAATATCCTTAAAAACCTCATAAACAATTAAATAATAGTCATTTCCTCCAAAAAAACTATATACTTTTGCTTCGTAGTGAGTATCTACAATTGCATCGCATTCTATTTCCTCTGATATATTTTTAATAATTTTCTCCCTCATCTCTTCTTTCATATCATCTTTTAATTCGGATAATATTCTTCTTGTAACATTTTCGATGCGAATAAAAAACGAGGCGGTTTTTCCAGGATTTGGTAATTCATCTTCTTTTGTCATAGCCCAAAAACCATTTGTAAGGTAATCTTTCTCAACAGTACTATGAGCTTGAATTTCACCATATCCACAATGATGATTTGTCAATAATAGGCCCTGTTCAGATATTAATTCGGCAGTACAATCACCATAATCAAGACTAACAACGGCATCTTTCATGCAAGATTTATTTATGCTATAAATATCTTCAACCGAAAGGTTAAAGCCCTTGCTTTTCATTTCAGAATAATTTTTCCCAATAAATGAGAGAAACCACATCCCCTCATCGGCTTTTGCATTAATATTAAATAAAAATACTAATGTAAAAATGAGTAATATAAATTTATTTTTCATAATTTTAATAATAAATAACCACGAATTAGTTTGTTCCTAATTCTTAGTTAGCAGTTCTTTAGGGATTGTTAAATAATAAGTTTCTGATTTGTATAGATTAATTTATTCTTTTACAACTTAAAAAAAATTATTAATAATGAATTATTTATCATCTTTTTTAAGGTAGAAAAAGCATAAAATAATGAAGACAAATAGGAAAGTTATTTTTAACAATCCCTTATTGAATAAACAGTTAGCTATTCAACTATTTTCATCTCTTTAATAAGATTTGAAGCTCCTGCATATTTGTCAACAACAAATAAAACAAAGCGAATATCACAACAAATTGTTTTTTGCAGTTCAGTTTCAAAAGCTATATCGCCACTCATTGCTTCCCAGTTTCCATCAAATGCAACACCAATAAGTTCTCCATTTGCATTTAAAACAGGGCTACCAGAATTACCACCTGTAATATCGTTGTTAGTTAAAAAACAGGTAATTAAATTCCCATCTTTGTCTGCATAACGTCCATAATCTTTTTTACTGTGTAGTTCTTTTAGTCTTTTAGAAACAAAAAATTCATGGTTTTCAGGGTCTTCTTTTTTCATGTAACCATCTAAATTGGTATCAAACTTGTAAGTTTTTCCACTTGCAGTATATCCTCCAACATTTCCATAAGTTACTCGCATTGTAGAGTTTGCATCTGGATAAAATAATGCGTTTGCATCTTCGTCTTGAAGCATTTCTAAATATGCGGCTATAAAAAGTCTTCTTCCTTTTGTGAGTGAATATTGGTTTGCTTCCTTTTTAGTTTCCAAGCTCCTGTACATTTCTATTATTGAAGAAGCTGTTAGAATACCAATGTCTTTCATCATTTCTCCTTGAGTAGGATTGTCAAGAAATGACATATATCTTTTTTCGTCAGTAAGAAACGATTTTGAATATAATTCATCTGCATATTTATTAAAATCTCCATCATAATCAGATTCAATGGTTTCAAAAATTGATGGTAGATATTCTTTTTTAACTTTTGATTTTACTAATTCAAACATGGTTACAAGAAGTTCTCTATCAACATCTGCATTATAATCTTTAAAAAATACTTCTCCAGAAGCTCTTAAATTATCACAAGTTTGTTTTAACTGTTCTTCGTCTCCAAAAGCATGAAGTAATTCAAAATTTCCAAGAGCAAAACCTTCTAATTCTGAGCCAAGATAAAGTGCTTCAAACCAATAAGTATTAACTAAATCGTATTCATAATTATCTTTAATTGCTTTTTGAATAATTCCTAATGCTTCTCCGTATTTTTCAACTCGTTTGGAGTCTTTTTTAATCCATTTAGTTAGTTTTTTTTGTAATAATTTTTTTCTTTTTACTACTTTTAATTTTTTAAGTCCTTTATTTTGTCCAATAGAATATTTCCAATAGTTGGCACATTGAGCATGTTTTGCAGCGTATTGAATTCTTATTTTTTCGTCTGCTTTCATGTTTTGTCTAAGAATATCTAATTTTTTTGTTCTTACTTCAATTCTAATATCGTTTTCGTGTTCCATTGTTTGCTTTACTTCCCAAGAGGTTAAGTATCTGTTAGTTGAACCAGGATACCCCATTATCATTGCAAAATCATTTTCTTTAACACCTTGAATATTTAGTGGGAAAAAATGTTTTGGTTCATAAGGTACGTTGTCAGTTGAATATTCTGCTGGTGAACCATCTGGAGCACAATAAACCCTAAACATAGAAAAATCACCAGTATGGCGAGGCCACATCCAATTGTCGGTATCATGACCATATTTCCCAATAGATTCTGGTGGTGCACCAACAAGTCTAATGTCTTTAAACACTTCGTAAACAAACAAATAATATTTATTACCTCCAAAAAAACTACTTACTTTGGCTTCATAATGCGTTCCATCAATAGCTTCTCCCTCTATAGTTTTTGATATATTTGCTATAACAGATTCTCGCATCTTCTCTTTCATTTTTTCATTAACTTCTACTAAAACTCTCTCGGTAACATCTTCCATTCTAATGAGAAATGAGGCAGTTTTTCCAGGATTGGGTAATTCATCTTCCATTGTCATAGCCCAAAATCCATCTGTCAAATAATCTGCATCTACTGAGCTATGTGCCTGTATTTCACCATATCCACAGTGGTGGTTTGTTAGTAACAAGCCTTGTTGAGAAATTAATTCTGCCGTACAAGAGCCATGGTCAAGAGCTACAACTGCATCTTTCATGCAAGAATTATTGATACTGTAAATGTCTTCAACTGTAAGTTGAAAACCCTTACTTTTCATCTCCGAATAGTTTTTGTCTATAAAAGCCAAAAACCACATTCCTTCATCTGCTTTTGTTATTAGTACAGAAAATAAAAATACGATTGTAAATAATAATGCGGTAATTCGTTTCATTGTAAAAAATTTAGATTAATAATTTTTGTTAAGCATATCAAAAACAAATAGTTAACAGAATTCAAATTAGTCAAATTAAATGTAGTTAGCTATTTAATATGCTTAATATGCCTTGTTTAACAATTTAAAATTTAATTTCGCAATATAAACAAAATTTATTAAAAAAAAATAAATCATATATCAATTACAATTTTTTATTAATGAATTGATATTTGAGTCCTATAAGTGAAAAAGAAAAAATAAATAGACCCAATCTACTTGTTAATTTTGCCTTTTTATAAATTTTAAAATATCATTAAATAAGTACCCATACAAAAGTTTTTACACAATTGTATTTATTTAATATGTTGGTTTATAAGCACATTATTGTATCATTGAACCATTGAATAATTGTATCATT
>JAOZTW010000095.1 GCA_029938985.1 Bacteroidales bacterium
AGCAAAGCCTAGAGTCTGCAACTGAAGTTGCAACTACAGCAAGAAATGGCGATATTATATTGTTTTTGTTTTTACAAGGCATGCCTGTAGTTGCAACTTCAGTTGCAGATTCGAGGCTTTGCTCAATGTGAAATTTATCCCAGCAAAGCCCAGAGTCTGCAACTGAAGTTGCAACTACAGCATGCCCTGTAGTTGCTGAGTTTGGGTAGTACAACTCCAAGTTGGTGCTTGGTGTTCTATTTTATTTCTTAACTTTTACTCTAACTCCTTCTGAATGAGAAGTAAATTCGGGAGCGTACATACATTGTATTGTGGTAATTCCGTTAGAAAAATCACCAGTATGAGTTACTCGCAAAGCATATTCAAATACAAAAGTTCCTTTGGGTAAATGACTTATAAAAAAGTTGGTAGAAGCATCTTTTGTGCTTTCATAGTAGCCCAGTCCGTCTTGCCATTTGTAACGAGAAAATACATTAATTGGTTCAAAACCAGATGCTCTCATGTCTTTCATGTGAACATAATCCATTGCTCTATCCACTCTCAATTCTATACGAACAATAACTTTGTCGCCAATTTCAAGTTCCGTATTATTTTTAACAGCCGTAATTACTTCTCCTTTATCAGTAATAACTTCTTTAAACAATTGTTTTTTAAGTTTTAAGGGAGTTTCGTGAGTAGTAATTTTATCTAAATCCTCAAAATATTGCCAATATACTGCTCCCCAAGCCACACCTTCGGTTTTTTTGGTAACAGTAACATTTCCCATCTTAGGTTTTATTTCGTTTCCAGTCCAAGCCACTTTGTAATAACCTGTTCCTGCCTCTACTTTTACATTATCCATTGTTTTGGGGTCAATTTTTTCTCCTCCAATAGATACTTCGCAAAGTTCATCATCGGCAAGCATATCCATTCCTTTAAGTAATAGAGCATAAACAGCTTCAACTGTTGCTTTTGTGGTTTTCCAATCGTTTGTTTGTTTGTTTTTGAGTAACCAAACTTTCATGCTTTCAACAGATTTTTGGTCATCTGCTACTTCGTCAAAAGCTTCAATCATAATAGCCTGTGTTTCAATAGGAGCTTGATACCAATAATATCCCGAAACATTATCTTTCCAATACATTCCTAACTCTTCGTCTTCGGTAGAATATTCTCTTAATGAGTTAATTATCATCATTGGAGTTTTATCATCATTATAACGATTTAGAGAAAGCGAAATCATGCCCTGTTCGTATTTTGTTCTTGAAAGCCAATATTTTTGCATTTGACTTTTATAATAATCAAAAGCTTCTTGTGTTGCTTTGCTCATCTTGTTGTTTGCAAAATAACTTCGTCCATAACAATAATGAATAGCAATTTGAGAAAGATGATTTTTTTCTAATTCCTTTTCAGTATAACTCTTTTTAAGCCATTTATAATCTTTAACTATCTGATTATCCAAATATGCAATTGCCTTGTTTGCCATTTGAGCAAGTTCGTAGTTCTCGCCCAACTTTATTACCTTCAATTTTATTAAATGACCAATTCCTGTAACAATATGTTGCGTTATGTATCTACTTTCGGGCATGCCTTTAAACCACGACCAACCACCGTTGATAGTTTGTTCTCTTTGTAGTTTTTTTAATGCACGATTTTGTTCGCTTGCCATTCTATTTAAGTCAAACAGTAAACCAATTCTACGTTTTCTTTCCGACTCGTCTTGACTGTTTAAAACCCAGGGAGTTTCTTGCAAAAGCACTGCTTTTAATTCTTGGTTTTTTTCCAAATTTGAAAGTAAAGCATCTGATTTTGGCGTGTTTTTCCAAGCATCAAAAACAGCTTTTATTTTTGGAGAAGAATTAGCAATATGACTCGCCAAACTGTTGGCATAATACCTACTAAAAGTTTGTTCTGAACATTCATAAGGATATTCTATCAAATATGGTAAAGCTTGCACTGCATACCAAGCTGGGTTTGAAGTAAATTCCAGTGTATATCGGTGATGCTTAATTGTTTTAGATTTTCCTGAATTAATAAGTTTTTTAAATTTGAATTTGGCAGTAGTAATACCTCTAATTGGTAGTGGCATACTCTCGGTAACCAACATTCTGTTACTCATCACAGGAATAGCTTTTTGCTCACCATCAGAGAATTTGCCAGTAGTTGCCACCACTTTGTAACTCACAAGCCCAAGTCCATGAGGTATTTCTATTTCCCAATCTACAAGTGTGTTTTTACCTGCTTCAACCGAAAAATTCTTTTGAGCCTTTTCTGATTTAACAATAATATTATCAACTGTTTTCATGGTTACGGCATCAATAAATTCTAATTTTATCTCACCTTCAAAATCTGTTTCCGACACATTATTTATTTTAACAGGAAAAACCATTTTATCGCCTTCTCTAAAAAAACGAGGAGCGTTTGGCATTAGCATTAAATCTTTTTGAGTTATAACTTCCTTATTAATATATCCAAAATCCATTTTTTGAGTATGAGCAAAACCCATAAATTTCCATTTAGTAAGCGATTCAGGAATGGTAAACGCAATAATTACATCTCCATTTTCATCTGTTTTTAGATGAGGATAAAAGAATGCGGTTTCTCTAAAATTTTGACGAATTTGCACATTATCAAAATTTAAACTTTCGCCTGTAGAAATTTCTTTTTGTTTTTTCGTTTTTAAAATATTTTGTTCCAAAGGCATTAAGTCTTCAGACAATACATCACTTACACCAAAATCCATTTCATCTTCTTCAAATTCAATAGTTGTTTTTGAGTCTCGTGCATTAAATTTTTGTTCGTTAACTTCTTCGTAAAAACCTTCTAAATCATCAAATCCCCCATAATAGTTGTATCTATAAAAAGAAGTGCCAAACCAATTTAAAGAATTATAGTATTTTGATGTAAAATAGTGATGATGATTAAAATTTTTTGTAAGTTGATAAGAAGTTATTACACCAAAAGTATTTCCTGATATATAGTGATTATTATAATACGAATCATAAAAAACTTGATACCAACTATTTGTTGCAAATTGGTCAAGCGAAGCATCGTAGAGAGTAGCTACCATTTCTGCCATAACTTTGTCGCCTTTAGCTCCTTTTATCTTTATTTGCCACTCTTCTTTTTGTCCTGGATATAATTTATCTCTAAATGTAGAAAATTCAATATCAAGATTTTTATTGCTATAAGGAACAATAATAGTTGAAGAATTTGAGTACATTCTATTGTTTTTCACAAAACAAAAATTAACTGCAATATTTCCTCTATATTCTTCTTTTATAGATATTTCTACAAGTTTTTGTGATTTACTCAAATCTAACCATTTTTCTTCTAACATTTTATCGTCTTTAAATACTTGATACAAAATTTTTGTATTTTCATATCCCGAGCCAATTAAAAATTTAGCAGTTTCACCAACTTCGCAATAGTCTGTTATTGTTACAAAAATATTAGAAGTGTTGTAAGCAAGATTTGTTTCTTTTTCAGAAAAAAGCACAAAAAAACGTTTATAACTAACTTTATTTCCAAACTTGTCTTCCGACTTTATTTCTGCCATATAAACACCAGACTCCCATTCTTTTATAAATTTTGCTTTCAATACTTTTTCTTTTTCAGTATCAAAATCAGTAATATAAACACTTTTTTCAACTTCATAGTTTTCAAATTTTGTTTCATCTTTATATTCATTTCCTGCAAATTTATTTTTCCATTCATCTTCTGTAAAAAGATTATGTTCTGGTTTTAACCAAAATCTACTTCGCAACACATTTTCATTATCCTTAAGTTTAAAAAACTCAATTTTACCTTTGGCATTAATTGGTTCGTAATTAAGATTTTGTGTAATAATAGGAATCTCCCAATCGTTTTTATAATCCTGTTCTTTACTCATTTGTTCTGGCAAATCAATATCTACTCGCAAAGCTCTATAACCTACTGTAATAGATTTAGTTGTACTCTGAGTTTCTCCGTTAATATCTGTTACATCAATATATATTGTATAATTAAAAGCAGTAAATTCACTTTTCTTTATAGATAAATCAGGAATTGCTTTAAAATCAATTTCAAATTCGCCATTATCATCTGTTTTTACAGAGCCGTTTGTAATTTCTATTGTGTTGAAACTCATATAATAATACCACCAGCCAAACCACATTGGTTTACGTTGTATTCTATATTTCACTTTTGCATCTGTTAATTTAGCACCCGAATAATTAAGAGCATTTCCATTTACACTAACAGAATCATTTAAAATATAATTTCCATCAAAAGGTAACATTTCTACTTCAAAAGTTGGACGTTTATATTCTTCTACGCTTATGTATTTACTCCCAATTTTTGTAGAAATATTCATTCTTCCATTTAAAAGTCCAGTAGGAATTTCAAAAGTACCACTAAAAGTTCCAAATTCATTGCTTGTAACTTCCTTTTTTGCAATAATTTGCCAATTAACATCATAAAAAAGAACTTCTGTTTTATATTTTGAAACTATATTTCTTAAATTTCCATTTTTTTGTAATACAATTCCCTTAAAACTAACAGTTTGTCCAGGTCTATAAATTGCTCTATCAGTAAAAAAATGAATATACGGTTTGTCAATTTGTTCATAATCATCATAAGAAAGATTAGTGTAGTATTCTGAAGCGAAAAAATCTTTGTTGTAAGTCATTTCAAAATAAATAGATAACCAATAAGTCTCTGCTTTTGCAGTCATTATAAACATTCCATTTTTATCCGTTTTGTAATTACCATACAATTTTTTAACATATTTTTGTAATGTATAACTATATTCCAGATAATAAGCATTTACTGAAACATTATACAATGGTTCGCCAGTTTCCCTATTTGTAACAACAACTTTTTGAGAATTTTTTTCAAATTCCTGAGTAAAATAACTAATATTAGAAACTTGTAATGACTTATATGCAAGTATATTATCTTCGTAAGTGAATTTTTTATTGTTTGCTACAATCATCACATAAAAACCTTTTGGCAGTTTATTTAATAAAATTTCGGTTGAATGTGGA
The DNA here is from genome assembly GCA_029938985.1 of Bacteroidales bacterium. Taxonomy (GTDB): domain Bacteria; phylum Bacteroidota; class Bacteroidia; order Bacteroidales; family JAOZQN01; genus JAOZQN01. Next base: position 5,004 of record JAOZTW010000095.1, read on the forward strand.
TTAAAGTCCTTATCCTTAGGTAGTTGATGTTCTGATTTGTAAATGGTTTTAGAATTTTTTATTATATTATCATATAATTTTTGTCCTGAATATTCTGTTGATAATTTGTTATATTTTTCTCTACTTATTGAAACCACTTTCCAGTAAATTCCATCAATATTTTTATAATCAATTTTGCTTGAAAATATTTTATTTGGCACTATTGTTCGTTCAACCGAAAACGACAATGAATGCTGTTCTATTCTATATTTTAGAGATAGAGCTTTATCGGCTTCTTCGGTATTTTCGTAGTTTTTAATAATCTCTTCACACAGTTTGTATGCTTCTGCATTATAATGTTTGTACTTATAAGTCTCCTCATTATCACGATTATAAACAGAGGCTTTTAAATAATAATATGAAGCAATTGTAGATAATATTTTCTCGTATCCCAGTTTTGATTTATATTTTTCTTTAAGTTGGTTTAATGCCGAAAAATACAATTCATCTTTTTTGGTGTTTACCGAAAAACTATACACATATTGTAATCTTTTCAAATCTGCATCAATCAATGCCGTAGTTTGATTTTTGTTCTCAAAACGAAAATACAAAAGTTCTTGAAGTATTTTTATTCCATTAAAATGCAATGATAACGTGTCGTTTGATTTTATATTATGAGTTGCAAAAACTGGAGTTTTATCAAAATAAAAATCTTCTTGAAGTTGAAAATAATCGGCAGGTCGGCTTAAACTTATTTCTTTTTTTGTATAAAAATCTATAGCTCTATGTGCAAGAAAATCGTATAAAGTAGGTCTTAAAACATCAGATTTTGTTCCCCATAATATTATTTCTTCATAAATTTTTAATGGTGTACATTTCAAACTATCAGTACTTTGCAAAGAGTTATTGTAATGTTTTATTGAAGCATCTACAATATTATCCAAAGTCCAAGTTTGAATATCATTTTGCTTACTACCAATTGTTTTGTCTGTTCCTTCGCCAACAACAATATTTGTTCTTTCATGAATTTGCCAACGATTTGCTTGATAATACATCCAATACATTTCTCCAAGCATGGAGTGCATTACTGCTTTATTCGGAAATTTTGCGGTTTTTACATCTTCTTCCATTTCATAAATAAGGTCTTCAAAAGCATATTCTTCAAAGGACTTTCGCAATTTCAAACGATAGGTGTATGATTTTAAAATCTGATCGTGGTTTTCGTCTTTTTTAGCCTCTTCAAAAATAATTTCTACAATTTCTAAAGCTGATTTTGGTAAACCTATACCAATCAAAGAATCAACTTGTTGCCATTGCTTTTTGTAATCTTCATTAATTATTTTTGGGTTCTGCAAAAATAAATCATCAGATTGTTTTGGAAAAAAACTGCTTAATATCAAAGATACAATACCAAACAAAAGAATTAAATTTTTCATAGTTTTATTATTTTTAATGGTTTAAAATAAAAAAAGGAACAGTAAGAGAAATCTATGAGTTCCTTTAATATAAGATACAAAAAATATTATATTTCCACAAAATTAGTAAAAAGTATTCCTAAATAAATTATATGGAAAATGTGTGTAAGGTCTTAGACCTATTTAATGTTGCTTACGCATTTACATATAATCTTATTATCTATTATGTTACAAATATATAAACAGGTAAAAACTTTTGTGTGGGTGCTTATGATGTAAATTTTTATTCTGGTGGCGAAGAACCTGGACCGTTATCTAAATCATTTGAACTTTTGTTTAGATTTTCAATATCACTTGTGTCCATTTGTAAAGAATCAAAATTATTATCAAGCTCATAAAAATCATCTTGAATATCATAATTAAAATTATTATTATTAAAATCATCTAATAAATTAGGTATTTCTTTGAGAATAAACACATTCCATGCTAATCCTATCAAACAAACAAAAATTGATATTACTAATGCAATAGTTTGTAATGTCTTTTTTGCATAATTTTTATTAGCCGCAACCAAGCCACCAATGCTCAAACCAAGAGCAACCACCCCCATAACAAGTGCAACAACAGGGACACACGAAATTAGCAAACCAATTATTCCTACCACTAAACCTCCTATTCCTAAACCTTTACCAGCATTTGGGTTATTATATTCCATAATTTTTTTATTTTTTTTGTTTAAAAAGTTATTTAATTTATTTATTTTATTTAATTTTACGAATTAAAAAATGCAAAAATACAAATTATCTAACAATATATAAAAATGAATTCAAAATGTGAAGGGTGCATTGACAATAAAGATAGCATTTTCAGTGTTTTAACTGATAAAGAAAAATTATTTCTTAAAGAAAATATAGCCTGTGTTCACTATAAAAAGGGCGAAAACATCTTTAAAGAGGGATTTAAACCTTATGGGTTGATTTTATTATCCAAAGGAAAAGTGAAAATTTTTAAAGAAGGAATTGGAGGACGTGAACAAATTGTAAGACTTGCTAAAGCTAATGATTTTATTGGTTTTAGAGCTTTGTTTGCAGACGATTATTATAATGCTTCGGCTATTGCATTAGATAATTCTTCTATTTGTATAATTGATAAAAAAAAGTTACTAACTTTAATACATGCAAATAGTAATTTGGCATTGCAAATAATAAAACAGATTGCAAAAGATTTAGGAGAAGCCGAAAGAAGAACAATTTCATTGACCCAAAAACATTTAAGAGGAAGATTAGCAGAGTCGTTGTTGGTGCTTGCAAATACTTATGGTTTAGAGAAAGACAAACAAACTCTTAAAGTAAAGCTTCCACGAGAAGATCTTGCAAATTTATCTAATATGACTGCTTCAAATGCGATTAAAACACTTTATGGTTTTGCCGACGAAAAAGTAGTTGAACTACAAGGAAAACTTATTAAAATTATAAAAATGTCTGAATTAGAAAAAATTAGTGAACTTGGATAACTTAAAAAAAGCACTTGGAAAAGCTAAAAACTTGTGTAGCAAAAAAGAAATGTGTGTTTTTGATATAATGAAAAAATTAAATAACTGGGAGTTAAACGATTTTGAGAAAGAAGACATTGTATTAAAACTTGTAGAAGCTAACTATATTGACGAACAAAGATACGCCAAAGCTTTTGTTAACGACAAATTTAAGTTTAATAAGTGGGGAAAAATAAAAATAAAATATCATTTAAAACAAAAGAGAATTTCGGATAATTATATTAACAAGGCAATTTTAAAAATTGAAGACGCTGAATATTATAATACTCTGCGTAAACTTATTGCTAATAAAATGTTGTCTTTTAAAGAAGGGAAAACGAATAAAAATAAAGAAAAAATTATTCGTTTTGCTCAAACACGAGGTTTTGAACTTGATATAATATTTGAAGTATTAAATAAGGCATATTAAAATAAATAATTAACTAAGGAATGATACAATTATGTGATTACAAACCAGCTGATTAAAGAAATACAATTGAGTAAAAACTTCTGTATGAGTACATATTTATTTTAATATGCCAAAAAAAACAAAAAATAACTTTTAATTTTATTAAAACATGAAATATATAACTACAATTTATATGTGGATGGTGGCTTTCACATTTTTCTTATGGATATCAATATTTACCATTATTGCCTCAAAGTTTATCACACCAGATAAAATTTATCCATACACATCTGTATTGTTTCGCTTGTTTTTTAAATTTCTTTTCATTAAAGTTGAAGTAGTTAATAAAGAAGAAGTTGATACAAGTAAAAGCTATATTTTTATGCCCAATCACAATAGCATGTTTGATGTGTTTTTGGCAGGTGCATTTATTCCTGTTTATGTGAATGCTTTGGAGGCAGAAAGTCATTTTAAATGGTTTTTTTATGGTTCAGTAATAAAAGCTTACGGACAAATACCAATTAGTAGAACTAATCCAAGAAGTGCAATAAGAAGTTTTAATATTGCAAAAGAACGACTCAAAATGGGACGTTCAACAATTGTATTTCCCGAAGGACACCGCTCCAAAAATGGGGAATTACAAAGATTTAAAAAAATTCCTTTTCGTTTTGCCAAAGATGCAAATGTGGATTTAATTCCAATAGGTTTTTCTGGAGTACATGCTATTAGTCCAGAAGCTAATAAGTGGCTTAAACCTGGAAAAATAAAAGTTCATTTTGGTAAAAAAATTACAAAAGAAGAAATAAAAGAACTTTCGGTAGAAGAGCTAATGAATATGACCAGAGAACGAGTTTATGATTTAGTTGATGATTTTAAAGTTAAAGTAACAGATTAAAAAAACTTTTTTATGAAAAATAAAATATACATAATATTTTTTTTGCTTTTATTAGTTGCTTGTATTCCAACAAGTTCTACTTATACAGGTAGTACCAACGATGTTTCGGATATCTATAATCCAGGAAGCACTTCTATTCATCCAAAATATGAATTGTTTCACGAAAACGATAGTGTGTCAATACTTTATGTTTATTTATACACTCCCGAATTGGGGTATATCACATCTGGAGCTAATTCGCAAGCAAGAGCAAAAATTAAGATAAATTATAAAGTTATGGCATCGTTTCAAAACAAAGCAATAATTGATACTGCTACAAAAATTATTAATATTAAAAAAGAAAAAGACCGACTTTCTTTTGTTACAAAAATTAATTTAAAATCCAATCATTTAGAGAATTATATTCTCCAAGTTTTCATAAAAGATATTAATAAAAATAGGTCTAATTTAGAATTTATTTATGTTGATAAAACAGATAAAAATTCCTCTCAAAATTTCTTATTAAAATATCCAAATAATTCAAATCCTATTTTTAATGACTATATAGCTTCTAAACAAAAATGCAATATAGAATATAGAAAACCTGTTGATAATCTATATATTACAAGATTTGACTTGGACAGTAGTCTGTCTTCGCCACCGTTTTCATCGCTTAAAAACGAACATAGGTTCAAAAAAGATACCGCCATAAGTATTAAATATGAAAATAGCATAAATTTTGATTATAGCAAACAGGGAGTTTATTTTATTCAAACAGATAGGGAAAGTAAACATGGAAAAACAATAATAAATTTGGGAGATGACTATCCGTTAGTTCAGACCTCAAGCAAAATGCTTGAACCGTTGCAGTATCTAACTACTTCTGAGGAGTTTAAACACATGTTAAAACAACCAAATAAGAAAATTGTTGTAGATAATTTTTGGTTAAACACTACAGATAATATAAATATGGCTAAAGAAATGATTCGCATATTTTATAGCAGAGTGTTTTATTCAAATATTTTATTTACATCGTACAAAGAAGGTTGGAAAACAGATAGAGGAATGATTTATATAATTTTAGGTCCACCAAGATATCTTTATATTGGTGATAATTACGAAAAATGGGTTTACGATGACAATGATGCTAATTTTTTTCATATAAATTTTAAAAAGAAAAAGCATAAGTTCACTGAAAATAATTTTATTTTGGAGCGAGGAGTGAAATATAAAGATTATTGGACTGAAGCAGTTGCATATTGGAGAGAAGGAAAGATATATTAATAATTAAATAAATAAAAATGTTATTAAATTTTATAAAACTTGTAAGGCTACCTAATTTAATTATAGTAGCTGCTATTCAGTATATTATGAGATGGTGTATTGTAAATCCATTACTTGTAACAAATGGATTTGAACATCAATTTGATGAGTTAAGTTTTGCCTTGTTGGTATTGTCCACAGTTCTAATAACTGCATCTGGCTACATAATAAACGATTATTTTGATACCGAGTCGGATTTATACAATAAACCAGATAGAGTTACTGTAGGAAAATCTATAAGTAAAAAAAGAGCAATGAATATTCATATAGCATTGAATGTTATTGCAGTAGCAATTAGTTTTTATATTTCAATTAAAATAGGAATTTTTAAACTCGGTTTTGTATTTGTGATAATTGCAGGTTTATTATGGTTTTATTCCTCGTCCTACAAACGACAGTTTTTAATAGGAAATTTAATAATTGCACTCCTAATAGGATTAGTTCCATTTATGGTTGCAATATTTGAAGTACCTACATTAAATCAGGTATATAGAGATAGTCTAATTCAAACAAGCCGTAATTTTAACCAAATAATATTTTGGATAGCAGGTTTTTCATTTTTTGCATTTTTTGTAACTTTAATTAGAGAGATTATTAAAGATATAGAAGATTTAGAAGGAGATTTTACTTTTGGAAGTAATACTTTGCCAATAATAATTGGTGTTTTTTACTCAAAAATAATTGTAATATCATTAATTGTACTAACAATTGTAGCACTTTATTTTGTGCATTTTTCTTATATCGGAAATCTTAACTCATTAATTTATATTTCGGTTTTACTTGTAATCCCTTTTTTGTTTCTTATTTACAAATTGATACTTGCAAAAACAAAAGAAAATTTTCATTTTGCAAGTAATGTTGTGAAAATAATTATGGTACTTGGAATATTATATTCGTTTGTAGTTCGTTTTAATACTCTAAATTATTTGTAAGGAATGATACAATTATTCAAAGATACAATGATACAATTATTCT
>JAOZTW010000666.1 GCA_029938985.1 Bacteroidales bacterium
ACTCATTTACAGGAGTAAACTCAAACTTTAAGAATTTTTAAAGCCTTGATTTTTGAGTTTCTATGAGTACCCTATATAATAACATTTTATCTTCGATATATTAAAACAAATTATTAAGAATAAATTATACGTGAATGAAAAAAACAATTTATATTCTTTTTATACTTATAGTATTAAGCTCTTGTCAATCAAATAAATATCTTAGATTTGCAATTAAAGAAAAATATTTTTTATCAGAAAACGAAAAAGTTTTGGAGAGAACAAAAACAGTTATCACACAATACGATAAATATAACAATAACTTAGAGCATCAGGTACCGTTAGAAAAATGTATTTCAGCAAGCAATTACACAATATATTTTGGAATAGCTATTAATGACACACCACAGTCGATGAACAAAGTTTATAAACAGGACAAGTCTCATACAATTATTAAACATCAGGTTGATAGCACTAAAAAAATTATTGCTTACAATTTTTTTGTTAAAAAAGATGCCGACTATAATTATAAGTTAATTTATAAAACAGCAAAACGACCAGTCAACACTGTTGTAATAAACCTTGTTAGCAAAGATTCTTCTTTGGTTGGTAATTATTTTGAAAATAAGAAAATAATTTTTGAAAACTTAAAATACAAACCGTTAAAATGAAAAATAAGTACTTAATATTTTATGTGTCAATATTATTTTTTTTATTAAATCTAAGTTCGTGCGGAATGATGATGATGGGAGGCAAAAAAGAGAAGTTTTCTGTTTATGAGGAGTATTATATAAATGAAGGAATTACTCAATATTTTGTTAAACCACTGATATTTAAATCAAAAGATTATAAATTTACAATCGACTATACATTTAGAGATTCTATAACAACCTCTTTTGTAACGGCAAACAGTTCTTTGTTTTCAGACCAGCCAATAAAAACAATAGATTCAATTATTATATTGATAGATAATAGTAAAAAAGTAAAGGTGAAAAATAACAAAAAGCTTTTTATAGATATGAAAAAAAAATATCAAATACGGCATAGTGGAAACATTTCTTACAACGAATTAAAGACATTTTTTAGTGGAACAGTTTTTGAGGTAAATGTATTTACAAACAACTCAAATATAATACTTTTCCCAAGTAAACAGACCTTAAAATCTATAAGATTATTTAATACCCACGGAATTGAAATTATTGAATTAAATAAATGATTTAGGCATATTAAAACAAATAAGGAATGATACAATTATTCAATGGTACAATGATACAATGATACAATTATGTGATTATAAACCAACAGATTAAAGAAATACAAATGTGTAAAAACTTTTGTATGGGTACTTAATTAACTATTTAAACTTGTTCTTTTTGCGTTTATCTTCTTCAATAAACATGCAAATATCCTGATATTATTATATTTATTGAATTGTTAAAAACAAAAATAAGTTCATTTAAAATTGTCAATTATTTATTTTAATATGCCTTATATGCAAAATGCTAAATATTTAATATTGGCGTTTTTCATGAGTATCAATTTCTTCGTTACTTTTGAAATATTAAAATGCTCATTTACAAAGGTAAACTTTAATTCTAATATTTCAAAAAAGCCTTAAACTTGACACTCGTGAAAAACGCCTTAATATTAATATGTCTGTTAGTTTTGTCATGCGTTTCTTTTTCAATTTCAGCTGTTTTTGGACAACAGACCTATTCTATTAGTAGTAAAGACACAATACTGGAATTTAATAACAATTTATTTTCTCTTTCTGATGGGAAATATGTTTATTCGAATAACAACCAGAGATTTACGGAAATAAATGAAATTTTTTTCAAAGAAATAATTGGAGGAAATATTTTTATAATTTTTGATTGGTTAGGATTTTTAACTATAGAAAAAAATACCGAGATTATAAAAGTTAATTTGAATAAAAATAGGGAGTATGTTAGCGAAATTTCAAAAAATTTCATCTCAATATTTAATAGTTTTATTTGTTTTTTTAATAATCTTATTAACAATAAAATAGAAATTAAATATGATAAAGAAATTTCTATAAACTATAAAAAAGAAACGAATACAATCTATATCAAAAAAATATCTGGTATAACTATTAAAAATCATATTTCAAATTCAAAAAAACTATTTAATTTGCTTGATTTTTCTCATTACAAATTAATATATCACAATAATAATGTTTTTCTTGGAATTATTAATCCAGATAAGGAACATTTTTTCGAATATTATATTTACACTTCAATTGCTGATATTAACAAAAGAGGTTTTTCCGAAGTTTTTAATCAATCGAATAAAAAAATTAGAGAAGAAATAAAACCTCTTGTAATAAATCTTTTTTAAAAACCCAAACTATGAAAACAATTTTATTAAGTATATTTCTATTAGTTGTAGGCAATGTTGTTTTTGCTTTTAACGACACATTATTAACCCACAACGACAGCTTATTTTTTTATAACGAAATTGCAATTAATAAGCAATTTGAAGAAATAGAAGATTTAGAAAATATTATTATTGCAAATCCAGATACAATTTCATATATTGTAGCAGAATATGACGCTAAAAATGTAATACTTAACAATACTCCACTAAATCCATTACAAAATTTAGCACCTGGAATATTGTCTTCGTTTTGGTTTACATTTGTGCTTTCGGCAATAGGCACCTATACTATTTACGGCATTCCAGCTGGTCCAATAGGGGTTACAATAGTGTATTTTTTATCAAATGGTTGCAGTATTGAAACAAAAAGAGCTATATTTGGTTGTATAGGTGGTGTTATAGTTGGTGGGGCAGTAAAATTATTAATCCTAAATCTATAAGGCATATTAAAATAAATAATTGACAAATTTAAACTAAGCTATTTTTGTTTTTAACAATTCAATAAATATTATAATATCAGGGGATAATAGTATGTTTATTGAGGGTGATAAAAGCAAAAAGAACAAGTTTAAATAGTTAATTATTGGCGTTTTTCACGAGTATCAATTTATTCGTTACTTTTGAAATATTAAAATGCTCATTTACAAAGGTAAACTTTAATTCTAATATTTCAAATCTTGATATTATTAGGAAATTGGGGGCGTATTGAGAGTAAATTCATTGTCAGTATAGACAAGGTTAAGTTTGGAATTCTAAATTATTGTAGTCCCTACATAACAGTGTTGGTTAATAAAAAATAGGGCTATATTGCCAATATTACACAAAAAATAATTAC
>JAOZTW010000096.1 GCA_029938985.1 Bacteroidales bacterium
ACTTTAATTCTAATATTTCAAAAAAGCCTTGAACTTGACACTCGTGAAAAACACCCGTTTATTAATCTGCAATTACAAAAAAAACGTTTTACAAACAGACTATTATAATATATTAATCATCAAATAATTACATTCTAAAAATACCATGTTTTGTTTCTGGATATTTTTTATTTTGCGAAATAGCAATTCCCATTGCTAAAATTTTACGAGTATCCACTGGGTCAATAATACCATCGTCCCATAATCTTGAAGTACTGTAATATGCAGAACCTTCGTGGTTATATTTATCTAAAATTGTTTTATTTAATTTATCTATCTCTTCTTGTGGCATTTCTTTACCGTTAGCACGATATTGGTCTTTTTTTACCGTAACCAAAACGCTTGCAGCCTGTTCTCCTCCCATAACCGAAATTTTTGCATTAGGCCACATAAACAAAAAACGAGGTTCGTAAGCCCTGCCTGCCATTGCATAATTTCCTGCACCAAATGAGCCTCCAAACACAACAGTAAATTTAGGAACATTTGCATTTGCAACAGCATGAACAAATTTAGCCCCATCTTTGGCAATTCCTTTGCGTTCATAATCTTTACCAACAATAAATCCTGTTATATTTTGAAGAAATAAAATTGGAATATTTCGTGCTGAACATAGTTCAATAAAATGTGCCCCTTTTAACGAAGTTTCCGAAAACAAAATACCATTATTAGCAATTATTCCAACTGGCAAGCCCATTACTTTTGCAAAACCAGTTACAATTGTGGGAGCATAACGAGCTTTAAATTCCTGAAATTTACTTCCATCAACAATTCTTGCAATAATTTCACGAGAGTCTACAGGTTTTTTTATATCCACAGGAGCAATTCCATACAATTCTTTTGGGTCATAAAAAGGTTCTTCTGGTTCGGAAATATCCAACTGTTGTTTTTCTTTAAATTCCAAAGTTTCAAAAATATTTCTACAAATTTGAATAGCATGTTTATCATTTTCGGCTAAGTGATCAGCCACTCCCGAAATAGATGTATGTACATCAGCACCTCCAAGTTCTTCTGCACTAACCTCTTCGCCAGTAGCTGCTTTTACAAGTGGTGGTCCTCCAATAAAAATTGTTCCTTGATTTTTCACAATAATTGTTTCATCACTCATTGCTGGTACATAAGCTCCACCTGCTGTACATGAGCCCATTACAATAGCAATTTGAGGTAATCCAGCTGCCGACATTCGAGCTTGATTGAAGAAAAATCTTCCAAAATCATATTTATCTGGAAACACATTAGATTGTTCGGGCAGAAACACACCGCCAGAATCAACCATATAAACACATGGCAAATGATTTTCCATTGCAACTTCCTGTGCTCTAACATGTTTTTTTATAGTTTGCTTCATATATGTTCCACCTTTCACTGTGGCATCATTGGCTATAATTAAAGTTTCCTTCCCTTGAATAACTCCAATTCCTGTAACAATCCCAGCCGAAGGAAATTGACCATCAAATTGATCATTTGCGGCCATTGGAGATAACTCTAAAAAAGGAGTGTTTTGATCAATGAGTAGGTCAATTCGCTCTCTTGCAAGTAGTTTGCCTCGTTCTTTGTGTTTTGCCACTGCTCTTGGGGAACCTCCTTTTTTTACTCCTGCTAATCGTTCCTTAAATTCATTTAAAACTTTTATAAAGTCTTCTTGATTTTTTTTAAATTCAGGTGAGTCTGTCTTTATTTTTGATTTTATTCTATACATTTCATCTATTTTATTAGTTTTTTCTTTTTACAAAGAAAAAAAAATATAGTAAACATAAAAAATTTTTATTTTATTTTTTCAAATAAAATAAAAATTATCAAAGGTATTTAGGCATATTAACACAAATAATTGACGATTTAAACTTGTTCTTTTTGTTTTAAACTCCTTCAAGAAACATGCAAATATCCTGATATTAATATATTTATTGAATTGTTAAAAACAAAAATAATTTCGTAAAAATTTGTCAATTATTTATTATAATATGACTTAATGAAAAATAAAAAACAACGAACTTCAATCTACTTGTTTATTTTGTCTGTTTTAAAAATTTTAAAAAGTCATTAAATAGCTCGCTATTTGCAGATTTGTTAAAATAATAGAAGAAAAAAAACGATGTACTCTGGAGTTACATATTATTTCATTTTCACTTATAATCATTTTGTTTATTATAATATATTTATATTATTTAAAAATAATTCAAAAACATGTTGTTTATGTAAAGTATAGTTTAACTTGAACAATACTGTTAATTAAATAACTGAAATCAATGTCAATTTGTCAGTTTAGTTAATTGTACTTTATAAAAAAGTGCTTCTTTATTTTTCTTAATTTTACTACAAATATTGCTATTTTTCAAAAACAAAGTTTATTATAGGTGGTTTATTCCGATGATATATTGTATAAAATATTTAATCAAATTCTCAGGGAGTTAATAAATATTTGATAAATATTACTAATTCTTTAGTAATTAGAACTTTACATATATTTATAACCAGTTTTGGTTGTATATATTTTATCATTCAGTGTATGATGATTTTCAAATAAATTTTAAGTACAGATAATCAGATACTTATCTTTTATCAATAAAATTGGAAAAAAGCAGATATTCAAAATTATTCTTTTTATAGTTATAGCTTCTTATAGATATATTAAATATAATAACTTAACTTATTGATAATAACAAAATATTTATTTAACATCTGTAATATATATTAATTTACACAAAAATAAAGTTTACATTTACAATTTTCAATTTACTTTCGAAAAATAAATTGGAATATACAAATGTAATCACAATCAATAAGTTTACATCTGTAACTATTTTAATTCAGTTGCAATTCTGGATTACATTTGTAAACAGTATTGTGTTGGTAGTTTAAAGCAATGCTTCTTCTATTACGAACAAAGTGAAAGTGTTGTTATTCAATAAAAGCATAAGTCCAAAAAACCATTATTTTATATTGTTTATATAAACAATAAGATTAAACTATTTTCAATTATTTTATCTATAAATGAATAATTTATAGAATAATGTATAATGATTTATTCCTATAAGTTGTTAAATCAGTTAAATATAGGTTTTATATAATCAAAAAATTTAAGTATGAAAATATATTTATATAATTGATTATCTGAATATTACATTTTTATTAATATATCAATTATAAAATGCCTGAAAAACAACGACTTAATTATTTTATTATAAAAACATATAACTATTTTTGGGGTACAACTTTTTTTACAATATTAAATATTATATTTATAGAAAATCTGAAAAATAAACTGAAATTTCCATATTTATTTTTTGAGTATGTAAATCTTTATTAAATTGTAAATATCTATAAATAAAATTAGGCGTTTTTCACGAGTGCTCAGTTAAAGGCTTTTTTGAAATATCAAAATTAAAGTTTACCTTTGTAAATGAGCATTTTAATATTTCAAAAGTTACTAAGAAATTGATACTCGTGAATAACGCCTAAAATTAATAGTGCAAAATCATATATTATAGCAGAAATTAACCTATAAATGATAAATAAGTAGCTAACTTTATATAAACGTCATTTATAATAGTCTATTTTAAATTCTGTTTCGTTAAAGGATTTGAAAATAAGTAATATGCTAAAATAGACCTTAAAAAATGTCGTTTATTTATGGTTAACTATTTATCTATTTATTAGAATTTTAATTTGTATTAAGTGAAAATGAAATAATAAGTAGATACAAGATACGCCTTTTTGCTTATAATAATTTAATATTCAGTTAATAGCGAGCTATTTAATGACTTTATTAAAATTTTTTAAATAACAAAATAAACGAGTAGGTTGGAGTTAGTTATTTTTTCTTTTTCATTAAGTAATTTGTAAATGTCAATAAAACTATAGTAGGCATTAGTTTACATATTTACTTGTATTGTTTACATCACAATAATTATACCAATCAAAATATTATTCCTCTAAGGTGGTTTACATTTGTAACACACAGAATACGTATTCAAAAATTCACATTTGTAAACTTGAATTGATTTAATATTAGTAAATTATTTGGTTTTATATATTTTTGTTTTTTCAATTTATATTTATTATATTTGTAATCTCATTTTAAATTTGTAACTATGAAAGATAGAGTGAAAGAAATAATTAACAAAAAACAATTATCCTCATCCAAATTTGCAGATATGCTTGGTATTCAGCGATCAAGTGTTTCACATATATTATCAGGAAGAAACAAAACGAGTTTAGATATTGTAAAAAAAATCCTCACCACCTTTAAAGATATAAATTCTGATTGGCTACTTTTTGGAGTTGGCGATATGTATAAAACATCTGATACAAATGTTACAAAGACTAAAAATGTAATTTTAGAGCAAAAAACTCAAGAAATAATTCCACAAGAGAAGGAAAATAAGGTTAAAGTGCCTATTAATCAGGTTAAAAAAGAAGTTACGATTGTTAACCAGACAACTTTTGAAAAAAAAACTTCTGAATTAGAAAAATCTCCAATTATTAATCAGCCAGATAAAATAATAATTTTATTTCCAGACAATACATTTTCAACTTATAATTCTAAATAAAATATTTTTCACAAGTATCAATTTCTTCGTTACTTTTGAAATATTAAAATACTAATTCACAAAAGTAAACTTTAATTCTAATATTTCAAAAAAGCCATGAACTTGACACTCGTGAAAAATACTCATTTTAATAAATCAAAAAATTTCTACTTTAAAATATATAATGAAGTTCAATCCTGTAATCCTGTAAATGAGTATTTTAAATTTAAAAATAAATCTTGAAATTAATACAGAAAAAAACACCATTTCTAATATTTTGAAATTATTTCATTTATTAAAATTAACACTAATAGTATATCTATCTGTCTGAAATACAACAATATACAATGAGAAAAAATTTTAAATCAATCTTTGTGTGTCATGTAAAATTGGTTTAATGTAAAAGTATCATTAACACTTAACATTATTCACCTAAATTCAATATTTTTAACTCCTTTAGAATTGAATACAAAAAATTAACTGATTATATATATATACAAATAAATTATAATGAGTTAAATAGAAACTATAAAATTACTAACTTCCAAAACAAAACAATGACAATTTGACATGTTTAAGTATTTTTAATAAAAGCCAAACAAAACATGCTAATATTTTTAGCAGGTTATCTGTAAGAATTTTTTTATTCTAAAAATAAATCTAATTTTGCAGAAGATAAAATGCCTTAACTAATAACTAACAAATTTTTGATATGTATAATATTTTTCTAAAACCAATTTTCTTCTTATTTAATCCAGAAACTATTCATGGAATCGTATTTTTTTATTTAAGATTACCTGGAATGAGAAGTTTAATAAAACTCTTTTTTTCGTATGAAAATGACAAATTATCACAAAATATTTTTGATATGCAGTTTAAAAATCCAATTGGTCTTGCTGCAGGTTTAGACAAAGACGCACAGGCTTTTGACACAATTGGAGCATTTGGTTTTTCGTTTGTTGAAATAGGAACTGTTACACCAAAACCTCAACCAGGAAATGCAAAACCAAGATTATTTAGATTAAAAAAGAATAAAGCCCTGATTAACAGAATGGGATTTAATAATAGAGGTGTAGATTATGCAGTAGAAAAATTGAAAAAAAGAAAATATGATGTTATTATTGGAGCAAATATTGGTAAAAATAAAGTTACTCCAAACGAAGAAGCATATAAAGATTATGAAATTTGTTTTAACAAACTTTTTGATTATGTTGATTATTTTGTTGTAAACGTTAGCTCTCCAAACACACCAAATTTGCGAGCTTTACAAGAAAAAGAACCACTTACAAATCTATTATCAAAGTTGATGAAAATAAATAATAGCAAAAAAAATCCAAAACCTTTGCTTTTAAAAATTGCTCCAGATTTAACAAATTCTCAATTAGATGATATTGTAGAAATAGTAGAAACGACAAAGATTAGTGGACTAATTGCAACAAACACAACAATTGAAAGAAACGATTTAGATTATACAAAAGAAGAAATTGAACAAATAGGAAATGGAGGATTAAGCGGGAAACCAGTTAAAAAACGTTCAACAGAAGTTATAAAATATTTAAACAAAAAATCGGGAGGAAAAATTAAAATTATAGGAGTTGGAGGTATTTCAAATGCAGAAGATGCAAAAGAAAAATTAGATGCAGGTGCAAGTCTTGTACAAATTTACACTTCGTATATTTATGAAGGACCTGCTGTAGTTCGTAAAATAAAAAAGGATTTAGCAAATTATTATTCGTAAATTACAATTTGCATAATTCTCGTATTATCACTGATGCACACATACTTCCGAAAATTGAAGGTAAGTAGGATATTGTACCAAGTGTGGTCTTCTTATATTTTTCATTTATTGAAATCTCAAAGGCTTTATTTCTTATTTCGGAAGAAAAGACAGTTGTTATACCTGAATATATTTTTCGCCTACGAAGTCGCTTTCGTAAAACACGAGCAAGATGACAATTGTAGGTTTCCGAAATATCTGAAATTTTAATTTGCATAGGATCGGTTTTTCCGCCTGCCCCCATAGAACTAACAATTTTTAAATTACTTTTTACAGCCAATTCTATTAATTCAACTTTTGGGAGCAGGGTATCTATAGCGTCAACAACATAGTCAAAATTTTGTTGCAAAAGTTTTTTCATTTCATGTGCAGGTATATAATCTGAAATTACATTTATATTTAAATCGGGATTAATATCCAAAAGTCGTTTTTCCAAAACAAGAGCTTTTTTCTGATTTTCGCTACTTACATAGGCTTGAATCTGTCTATTCCTATTTGAGGGTGTAACAATATCGCCATCAACAATTGTCATATTTCCTATTCCTGCTCTACACAAATGTTCGCAAGCGTACCCCCCTACTCCACCAAGTCCAACTATCAATATATTAGCTTTTTGAAGTGTTTTGAAATTACCTTTTCCTATTAATAAAATTGTTCTTTCTGACCAGTTTTCCATAAATTTGTTAATTTTTATAATTTAAAAAGTAATCTTATTTACAAAATTTCAGTCAATTTTTGTAAATTAATATCATTTGTCTGTAATTATTTATAGTTATTTGACTCTTTAAAAAAACAGGATTATGAAATTTTCTAAAAGTATTTTTGAACTTCAAAATCAATATTTATTAATTGATTTATATTTCCAAAACTTTTTATTTGAAAGCTGAATATTTTTTCGGGGTTACAGTTGAATATTGTGATGGAGTAAAAAATTGTAAACCTTTTAGAAAAAAATATATGGGTATTTTTCTTAAATACTAAAAGTATTTGACTCTTGTTTGTTCTTTTAAAACCTTAGTAGAAAAATGAATGTCACGACGATTATTAAACCATGAAAATATTTTTTCTACTAAGGTTGAAACCATAAAAAATAAGATTTTAAATAAATAAAAGTGTCAACAGATAAATGAAAAATGCCATTTTTTAATCTATAATGTAATTTTATCACTAAATTTTACTGTAAACCGATTTTTTCTATATTTTAAATCCCTCTTTCAAAACATCGGCTATCCACTTAACGTTGGATTTTATAATTATAAAACGTCTGCTTTGTCAAAGTTTTTTCACTTTGAAAAAGTTGTAATTCGCAGTATATTCTTGATAGCCACAACTTTGCCAAAGTTCCAAACTTTGGCAAAGGTTTTTTTTTTGTCCAACTTTAAGTGGGTAGCCAATTCTTTTAATTTTAACAAAATCAATTTTTTATAAATCTTATTAACTCAAAAGATTAATTAAAATAATATTTTACTTATACCATCTACTGCACCCATAGGTATAGAAATATTACTGTCCTTAACCTCTGAATCTCTTGGATTTATTCGTATAAGAGTTGCATTTTTATAACGTGCCATAGATTGTGATTTCATTCTAACTGTTGGAATTGCTTTTCCTGCTCCAATTTCTATAATAATAATTTTTGCATTACTTTCTACAATTTTTTGATACCAAGCATTGAGCCTCATTGATTGTTCCTCAGAACGTTGATGTATCCAATTCCAATCTCCAAACATTAAAATATTTGGACGAGCCACTCCTCCACAATTCCTACAAGTAGGTAGTGGTTCTTGAGCTTTAAATTTAGAGTTATCAACTATTACTTTTGTATTTTCGGCTGTCCAAATATCATCAGAGCAAGGTTCACTACATTGCAAATGATGAATTGAACCATGACATTCTACAATCTTATCTTTATCAAAACCAGCCTTTTGAAACTGTCCATCTACATTGGAAGTATAAATAAAATAGCCAAAAGGTTTTTTCTCTCCAATTTCAAGCAATTTATGAAAACCTGCATGAGGGATAGTTTTGCGATACAAATTTAATCTATGTCCATAAAATGCCCAAGCAAGTTGCGGATTGTCATCAAACCACTTTGGATTAGCCATTTCTGAAAAAGAAATTCCAAGTTTTGCAATTGGTGGATATGCTTTCCAAAAACCTGTGTTTCCTCTAAAATCGGGTAAACCAGAATCAACTCCTATTCCTGCACCAGCTGTAATAAATAGAGCATCAGCTTCTTTAACTATTTTTTTTGCTTTATCAATATTCATAATTTTACTTGTTTTTTAATCCATTAATTTCTAATTCTATTTCATCAAATATTCTTATACAACGTCCTGTTTTATAACAAGCTTGACCTGTAACAGCAACTTGAAGAACAAAATCTTCTTGTGATTTAATTTCAATTTTTTGTTTAAAAGTAACATTTTTATCAAAATAATGTTCTGTTTTTTCAAAAATATCATCATAAAACTGTATTGCCTTACGAGAAGAAGTTATTGAATCTACTACATTAATTTTTTCATTTGAAGTTTCATTAAATTCTAAAACAAGAGGCATAGCACCTCCAGGAGGATTATATGGGTCGTATAAATGCCAATCTTTATCAATTTGTGCTTCAAAAATTAAAATTATTTCTTTTTCATTAATTTTTTCTTGACTAACTTTCCATTTTACAGGTTTATTTAATTGAGCATAAGCTCCTACACTTATTAATGTAATTAATAAAATTGTGAGATTCAGTGTTTTTTTCATAATTTATTTTTTAATAATTTTAAATTCAACTCTTTGATTTTTAAGCCGTCCATCTGGAGTACTATTGTCTGCAATTGGTTTGTCTGGTCCAAAACCTTTGCAAAGCATACGTTTTTTATTTATTCCTTTGTTTACAAGATATGTTTTTACCGATTCAGCCCTGCTGTTTGAAAGTTCAACAAGAGCATCATGTGGTCCTAAATTATTTGAATGTCCATGAATTTCTATTTCCATTGAAGGATTGCTTTTTAACAAGTCCAAAAGTCTATCAAGTTCTGAATAAGATTTTTTTTGTAAAGCAGGTTTCCCTCGTTCAAAAAACAGATTATTTAATGCAATAAGCTCGCCAACAATAATAGGAGCAAGATATAAATCTTTTTTTATTTCAGTATATTTATTAATTTTTGAAAGGTCAATATTTTCACTAACAGGCACAAATCCTTTTTTATTAGCAGTTATTCCATAAATTTTTCCGTAAGGTAAAACTATTTTGTACTCCCCACTTCCAGCATTAGATTTTGCTATTCCCATTTCTTTCCCTACAGAAATATCTTCATACGAAATATTTGTTCCCAAAACTTTTTTTGTTTTTTGATTATAAACTTTTCCATAAATAATTGCAACTGCCTCTGGTTGTGTTTCTTCTTCCAACTTTATTTTATAAATATCTTCGTTTCCATACGAATTTTTTGTTGATACCAAATAGGCATAATCTCCCTTTGCAGAAATTGAAAAATATGTATCCCAAGCAAAAGAATTTACCAGTGAACCTAAATTTTTTGGCTTAGACCAATTAGTCCAACTGTCGTCTAATCGGCGTGTTACAAATATATCTGCACTTCCATATCCTGCATGTCCGTAGGAATAAAAATAGAGAGTTTTTCCATCAGGAGCAATAAATGGAGTTCCGTCGTTTGCATAAGTATTTATAGTGTTACCCATATTTTTTGGTGCTGTATAAGTTCCATCATTTTTGCGAAAACTAACATATAAATCTTTTGAACCTCTACTATCTTTACGCTTTATTGACATCACCAACACCTTTCTATTGGGAGATGGACAAAAACTTTCGTATTGGTCAAGATTATAAAAATCGTCTATTATAACTTTCTGTGGCACACACCAATTACCATCTTGCTGACGATAGGAAATTGATATTCCTTGGTCGGAAAGATAGCCTCCCGTAGAAGTATAAATTCCTTCAACAAGCATTGCATTGTTGTCTGGTGTAATGGCAATTACAAGATTATCTCCTTTATTATTAAGCGGTTTACCAATGTTTTTTAATTTGCTCCAAGTACCATCTGCTTTAAGTTCTGAACTCCAAATATCATATTTTGATTTATCTACACCATAATTATTTGGGTCTTTGGCTCTTGCAACATATAATGTTTTTCCATCTGCCGAAATTATTGGAGCAATTTCACAATAGGGAGAATTAATTTTTAAACCCATATTTTCTTTTTCACTTCCTCCAATAGTATTTTCTACACTTATAGTTTTGTCATTTTCAGTTATTTTCATGTAATCAACCATAACAATCATTGAAGTACCAAGAAAAAAACCGTTATAAGCTCCGAGTGCATATTCGTAGTCATGTGTGTAAACCAAATTATTGTTAATATAGAAATTTAGTTTTTTGGCTTTTTTTTCTATTTTCAACATATTATAACTTCCCAATGGTAATATATGTTCCGATTTTGTCCATGGTTTCCAGTCTGTTCTTTCTCCTCCTTTTGTCTGATAAATTTTATAATATCCATTCGAGCTAATATTAAAATTATAACTATCTTCCCAGCCTTTTGAGTTCCAAACCAGTCCATAGCCATAACTTTCTTTACCCGAAATTTGTTTTAATTTGGCTTCATAAATAAAATCTTCTTCGTCGTCCAAAGGTACGCTTCGCCAAAAACGATAGGTAAAATCACTTTTTTTGTTTCTTATAACATAAAAACCGTTTTCTATTTTTGCACTTGCATTGTCATTATCAAATATTGACCAGTTTTTTTTATTATTATCAAAATTTTCGGTGTAAGCATCGTTATCTGTTTGGGAATTAGCGGTTAAGAAAAATAAAATAAAACCTATTAATGTTATAAATATTTTTTTCATCTTTTTTGTTCTTTTTTAGTAATTTGTAATTAAATAAATTCTCAAATAATAAAACGAATTTATTATTTTTTTGTTTTATACAATTATAATTTTTTTATATAAAGAAATTTCATTATATAAAGATACATAGGCAGTAATAAACTCATTAAAAATAATAAATTTAACTTTTTTTCTGAAAAACTTCAATTTTATAATCTTTATTTCCTCTGAAACATATTGCAATAGCTCGCCAATTT
>JAOZTW010000667.1 GCA_029938985.1 Bacteroidales bacterium
TTTTACAAAACTTAACAAAAATTGAAAGTCTTGGTTTATCAGATAATCAAATAACTAATATATTGCCTATAAGGCATTTATTTAAAAAAGAAGGGTTTGTATTTATAGATGACAATCCTTTAAAGCTTCCTCCCAAAGAAATAGCAGAATTAGGAACAAAAGCTATAAGTGAGTATTTTGAAGATGTAGAAAAAGATGGTTATACTGTTTTGCGAGAATCAAAAATAGTTATAATTGGCGAGGCAGGAGCAGGAAAAACTACTTTTGCCAAAAAACTTGAAAATACTACTGCCACAATGCCAAAACAAGACGAAACTACTCTTGGTATAGATGTTTTTAACTGGTCGTTTGCAATAGAGCAACAATCTTTTAACGCAAAATTATGGGATTTTGGCGGTCAAGATATTTATCATGGTACACATCAGTTTTTTTTTAGCAACAAGTCGTTGTATGTTTTAATTGCCGATACTCGTGACCAAAAAACTGATTTTAATTACTGGCTCAACACCGTAGAACAACTCACCGGAGAAGACAGCAGGCTTGTTATAATTTCTAATAAAAAATATAAACATACCAATCAAATAGACGAACATGGTTTGAGCGATAGATTTGGAAATATTATTAGAAAAGTTATTTATATTGACTTATCCAACACCGACCAAATACCTGAGATGCAGCAAACTATTAAAAAAGAAATTGCAAACCTACCACAAATAGGATATGCTTTGCCAAACTCATGGATTGCTATTCGTTACGAATTAAAAACAGTTGATAAAAATTTTATTAAATTAGACAAATTTGTAGAAATTTGTGAAAACAATGGAATAAAAAGTCGTGAAGTGGTTAAAATTATTAGCCAATTATTTACAAATATTGGTATTTTCACACATTTTATTAACGATGATACAAGTTTAAAAGAAATAATTTTTCTAAATTCTAACTGGCTCACAAAAACAGTTTATTCATTATTAAACAGTGAGATAGTTAAAGATAATTTTGGAAGAATAGATATTGACGAAATAAAACAAATAATACAGACCGAAGAGTTGTTTTTTGAAGTAGATAAATTTGTAGAACTGATGAAAAAATTTAGTCTAATTTATAGAATAAATAATAGTAAAAATTATATTGTTCCACTTCATTTAAAATTGAATAGACCATATATTAAATGGCAATATGCCGATGAAAATAATACTTATCAATTTCGTTATCGTTTTGATAATTATATGCCCAAAGGCATTATGGCAAAACTAATCGTAGCTTTACACCAGTATATTTACGATGAAGAGCTTGTTTGGAAACGAGGTGTAAATATTTGTAATTCGGTATCCAACCCAAATACCTATGCCGAAATACAAGAAGTTTATGGTGGCGAAAACTTTTTTGATATAAAAATTTATGGTAAAAATAAAAAAGATTTATTGCAAAAAATTATTTACCATTTTGATGAAACAATTAAACAATTTAAGAAATTGAGACACTACAAACTTGTTCCATGTAGTTGCGAGACTTGTAAAACAAGCAAAAAGTCTCATTTCTTTAAGCAAAAAAATTTGTTAAAAGCACAACTGAAAAATAAAAAAACAGTTGAATGTACTGAAAGTTTTGAAGATGTAGATGTTAGTGAATTATTGAATGGCATTGATTTTACAAAATTAAGAAGTTTATTAATAAACGAAAAATACGAAGATTTTAAACAATTGATATCACAAAAATTTTCAGATATTCCTTATCCTATTCATAAAAAAAAGGTTACAGAAAGTCATTTTCATAGTATTTTTCACACAATATTAGCAGAAAACGGCTTAAATCCTGTATCGGAAGAAAGCACCAACGATGGCAGAATTGATTTGCATTTAACAATTGGAAAGACAAAATATTTGTTTGAACTAAAAAAAGATGGTAAAAAAGAAGATGCCAAAAAACAAATTCATGATAAAAAATATTATAATAAATTTCTTGGAAGATTTGATAAAATAATTTTGTTGGGGGTAACTTTTAATTCTTCTACCAGAAATATAGAGAGCATAGAACATGAAAGCATATTCAATAACTTTTAAATACTATTGTGTTTTGGCATTTTTCATAAATGCAAATTCTGGAGTTTTTTCTTAGCAAGTTTTTCAAACAAATGATTTATGGCTACCCCGTTTAAAGTTGGACAATAAATTACTGTCGGTGTGGCTTAAAGCCACGACAGTTTATATACATTTGTAGTTACAATAAATTCATTTGTTTTTTCTTATAGAACTAAAAAAAATACTGTTGGCGATAATAATGCAATCGTTGTTGAAATGGCTATTGTAAAAAGCTCACCAGAAAACGAATGAACAGAATTGTTTATACTTAACGAGGTAGTAAGTACCTATACAAAAGTTTTTACCTGTTTATATATTTGTAACATGCTAAATGATAAGATTATATGTAAATGCGTAAGCAACATTAAATAGGTCTTAGACCTTAAAAGTGGCACTTAAAGGAAAATCAAGTGATTGGTACGAAATAAAATTAGAAGACGGAAGTATAGGTTGGCTGCACAACAAATATTTTGAGATAATTTAAGGAAATTAAAAAGAGGTAAAATAATTTTACATTTCTAAATTAGTTTCCAAATAATCAGACTCCTCCAATAAGAATATTTCTTGAACTTTTACTTGTAAATATTTTGCAAGTTTTAATGCTATAATTGCATCAGGCATAAAAATATTATTCTCAATTTCAAGAATTTTTTGAGTGCCAATTTGTAACTTCTCGGCTAATTCGCTTATTGAAATATTTTTTTTATCTCTAATTTTTTTTACACAGTTTTTCATTTATAAAATTTGATTAATAAATTCAATTTTTTGAATAATATAACTTTTGGGGTAGTTAATACTTCACAAATCAATATACATTAAATCAACTTTCCATTACATTTATTAACTATAATTTTACAAATTAAAAACTTTTTTTTTAGAAATAAAAATTTTTTCGTTAAAAAGTTATGAAAAAAGTAACAAAAAATATTTATGTGTTGATATTTAAACTATTATTTTATTATAATTACTTTATTTTAAAATGAATACAGATTAACTTTAAGCAAAATTACATAATTAAAAAAAAATAAAGTTTTAGTTTTTACAAATAATGCTCATTCTGTTTTATTATCTACTAAAGTTTTTGTGTTCATTTTGTGATGATTATCAATGATTTGTAAAAATCAA
>JAOZTW010000668.1 GCA_029938985.1 Bacteroidales bacterium
GGTGGTGTGAGAGCTGTACTGGCTACTATAAAGTAGTCAGCCGCCTACTCGATTAGCGTTTTTTTTTTTCATCGGTTGTTACGATATCTATGTTGCATTATTTTTGGATTACGACTTGTATTAAATACCCCAAGAATGTATGCAATATCATCACTTACAACGAAAAAAATATTATACGGAAATCTTTTTATTACTGCTTTTCGCATTTTTCGATATTCTTTGGGAAATTGTAATGGATTTATTTTGATACGTTCAAATATTTGTGCAACTTCGTTTGCTAATTCATAGCCGAGTTTATCCTGTTTTTTGTTATACCATTTTATTGCTATATCAAAATCTTGCTCTGCAAATGGTGATAATTTTATTTTCATTGTAGAACGTATTTATGTTTTATTGTTTCCCAGTCTTTGTATTCGTTGCCGTGTTCTAAAAAATGTTCGTAACGAAAATCTAACTCTTCTTTTAGTTCGTCTGACAAATTATCGTCTTCGTCTTCTTTTTCTATTTGCAGAAAATTATAATCCATTGCAAAAGTTTGTAACATTAGTAGCAAACTTTTGGCTTGTGGTGAATTATCGTTGGTTATTTTTATGTTGTAGGTCATGATTATTTTGTTTTTCCATTGTTATTAATTTTATGTATTTTATTTGCTTTTTCAAGCGATATTAAAACTTCAAAAGCAATTTGCCTAATTGAAGAAAATATTGCATTATTTTCTGCTTCTTTTATTTTATTAAAGAAATTTAATTTTATTATATCTGGTTGTTTGAAGAATAAATATTTAATAGGTATTTCATCATCAACATGAGCATAACCATCAATATTTGCAATACTTAATATTAAATCTTTTCTTGAAAGTTCTAATTTCAAATTAGCATCACTAAAAACAATAGTATTCCTCCATTTATCAAAATTAAGAGTATTAATAAAATCAATATTCAAATTAAACACTTTGTGTTTAAAAGAAGGAAAAAATGAAAAATGAAAATCTGTTTTATTTTTAATCCCAACAATATTTTTACCAACAAGTCCAACATAAGGCATTCGTTTATGATAATTTAAAGGGTCAATATCTATATCTACAAAATTAACAAAAGCGAAAGTCTTTCTTGGTTTTATGCTTGTATCAATAAATTTAATATTTTTATAGTTTAAAAGAGATAGTAAAGATTTTGATTTCTTTTTTGATTTTTTTGAATTATTTTGATTTTCTAATGTATCAATTAAAGAATTTATAGACGATTGTAATTTATTAAAATCTTTCTTTGTTTTAATAACTCCTTTTTCTAATATTTTTTGTTTAATGTTCTTGGCTTTATTTAAAGATTTACTGTCTTTTGAAAATGTAGAATAATTTGTATCATGTAATAGCGTTCTTAAATGTCCAGCAATTCTAATCGCTTCAATTTCATCTCCATTGTCAAAATCCTTAATTGATTTAAATAAAAAATGTAATTGTTGATTTAGAATATAATTATACTCTTCTTCTTTTCGTTGAATTTTTTTCATTTGATTAATTGTTTGTATTTTCAATTATTTTAATTTCTTCGTCTGTTAGTTCGTAAAGTTCGTAAACCATTTTGTCTATTTCTTTATCTGTCTGGTTTATTTGTGTTTGTAATTCGTTTATTTCTGTTTTATAATTTTCAAAATACTCTTCCCACTCGTCTTGTTTTGTAAAAGATAGTTTTATTTTTTTCTTTTTGAGTTCTTTTACAAAAGTTTTAAAATCAAAGTTATAAAAAGTTTTTAATTTATTGCTTAATTTTTCAATCTCTGTATTTGATTCTAAACGTTTTATGAAAATTTCAGATTTTGTTTGCAATTTATTGTTTAAATCAATTAATATATCTGTTTTTTTTATAAATACTTCTTGTTTTTCAATATCTATATGTTTGTATGGCAAATCTTTAACAAAAACAATTTTAATCTGAGCAAAAGCACGTCCAGATTCTTCGGTTAAAATAGAGTAATAATAATTCATCAAATTACTATTGAAAATAGATAGTACAAATTTTAAATCAATATTATTTTTAAATTCATTTTTTTTAATAATTACATGCACCGTTTTATCATTATGATAAGATTGATAATCAACTGCTCCTATTAAATTACTTGATGTTTGTCTGTAAACTATTTTGGGTTTAGTTTCTAATATTTTTTGTGTAAAACGAAATGTATCATTATCATTAAGAAAAGAAGTGTAATTTGATTTTAAAAAATTTATGGGTTTTGAAATAGAATATTTTTTAATTTGTGAACCTTTTATAAATGGAATATCTTTATTATTTTTCTTAATTCCTTTATAAAAAACTCTATCGCCAATAGAACCATATCCACGTTTTTTACCCCTTCCTTTTGACCAGTAATTATAACCAACATCTTTTATATGAAAATAATTATTAAATTTAGATAATTTAGATAATTTTAAAAATAGTCCATTTCTTGCAATAAAATTATTTGTATTTGATTTAACATATCCTTTTTCTTTTTCTAAATTACTTTTCATCAGCCAGCCAGTTTCTTGTTTTGCTTTTTGCAAACAAATAATTGCCGTAAATACATTTGCTTCTTTAAAAATAATTTTATTGCCAAAATCTACAATTTCATTAAGTTGAAATTTAATAAGTTTACTTCTTAAATTCTCAAAATAATTGCCTTTTATATATGAATTTGGCGTAATAAATGAAAAATAACCTTCTTTTTTTACTAATTGCATACTTTTTTCAAAAAAGGCTACATACAAATCATTATTTTGTTTAAAAGTTGGATATTTTGTTATTAAATACGATTTAAGTTCTGTTTCAAATACAATTCTATACGGTGGATTTCCTATAACCACGTCAAAACCACCACTTTCCATTATTTCTTTAAATTCTTCATTCCAATCAAAAGCTTTGTCGCCTGCAACTTCGGGGGCATCAATTAATGTGTTTCCACATTTTATGTTGTCGTTTAAAGTTGAGAGTTCTCTACCTTTTTGTGCTGTTCGTAGCCAAAGTGAGAGTTTTGCAATTTCAACACTTTCTTCGCTAATATCAACTCCAAAAAGATTATTTTCGAGAATTTCTTTATCAGTATCAAATAAACCTATTTTATCACCAGTTAAATCTGCAATAAAATCATCAATTAATTTGTGTTCTGCAATTAAAAAAATTAGTGCTTGATTTAAAAATGCACCACTTCC
>JAOZTW010000669.1 GCA_029938985.1 Bacteroidales bacterium
TAAAATACATACTTAGAGACGAAGCTTCTACTGCAGGTACTTTTGTAAACAACACTGATGTGGGATTTGATAACTACGAAATTAACGATGGAGATAAAATTAGAGTAGGGGAAACAGTATTATATTTCAGAGCCTCTTTTTTAAACGAAATCAAATAATTATTTTTAATCATAAATAAAATAAAATGAAAAAATCAATTTTTTTATTATTAATTGTTACTTGCTATTGCACTGCAAATGCACAAACACAAATAGGAGATGCAGACATAAGTAAGTTTCCTACAATTAGTTTTACGCTTAATTATTATAACCCAGAAGTAAAAACAGAAAATGCTTTTGTGTTGAAAGAAAACGAGAAAGAAATAGAATTTAGTTTGACAACCAAACTACCTGAACCTAATTCTAAAAACAGAACGGTGCTTTTTCTTGTAGAAGATATGAGCCATACTTGGCACAAAGGACAATTGGAGTTTAGCAAAAAATTTGTTTCTGAAGTTTTTAGAAGAAGTAATATACATAAAGGGGATAAATTTAATATTGCTATTTTCGACCGTCAAGAGGGTAACCAAAAAACGCCTATACATACATGGATAAAAGAGGAGTTCTCCACTGATAAAAACGACATTAATAATAGGTTGATTATGCACAAGTCGGATTACAATAACAATTCTAATCAAAAATCATCGGAATTGTATCTATCAACAAACGATGCTTTAGATAAATTGATAAAAACAGAAGAAAATACTACTAAAGTACTAATAGTACTTTCGGCAGGACGCAACTTGGACGTAGGCGTGGGAGGAAAAAATGACCCTTACGAACTTCAAGAAAAAGCAAAAGAACATAAAATTACTATTTATTTTGTTAAATACAACCTTGCAGGAAACGACCATGTTGTAGGCTTTGACAGAGTAGCACAAAACACTTATGGAGGAATGATTAAAACAAAAAAAGTAGATGAAGCATTTTATGCTTTTGATGCTTTTTTTGAAAATGTAGTTCAACAAAATCAAGGAGTAAATTATACTTTTACTTTCAATACTTTAAATAACAAAAAAGACGGTAAACAAAGAACCGTAAAAATAAAACACGAAAGTAAAGAAAACACTATTACATACAACATTCCGCAAAAAACGTTTGCTGAATGGATAAAACAAAACATAATTATTATTTTGGCAATTGTGCTGGTAGCAGTAGGATTGATAGTATTATTTATTATTTTGTTTATGAAAAAAAGAAAAGAAGAAAAGGAAGAACAAGAAAAAGAACGTATTAAGGCAGAACAACTTGCAGAACAAAACGCCAGAATTGCAAAACAAGAAGCAGAACAAAACGCACAAAAACTACAACAACAAGCAGAACAAAACGCACAAGAGTTGCAAAGAAAAGCAGAAATGAGTGATGAGAAATTGAAGAACTACATATACAATAAACAAGAACAAGAAAATAGTGAAAAAAGAAGAAAACAAAAAGAAGAAAGCATAGCAGAACTTACCATGCTGATGAACCAACAAAATAAACTGCCTCGATTACAGTGTGCAGTGGGAAGCCAAAATTTTATTTATGATATAACAAAACCAAATACTAAAATTGGACGAAATAGTAACAACGATATTGTTTTGAACAGCATTAAAGTGTCGGGAAAACATGCCGAAATTATGTTTAACGGAACAGACTTTTTTATTAACGACCTAAAAAGTACGAACAAAGTAAAAATTAATAATACAACAGTAGAAATGCAACAGCTAAAAAATGCAGATATTATTAGATTAGGTGATGCTGTAATTACTTTTTTTGTATAATACAAAACCTTAGGCTACCAGTTTAAAGTTGGACAATAAATTACTGTTGGTGTGGCTTAAAGCCACACCAACAGTTTATTAAAAAAAAAATTAAAAATAACAAAATGCAAAACAATATATTTGACATAAACAAAGATGTATATCTTGGTACAAATGTGGGGCTTGTGAGAGAAGCAAACGAAGACAACCATGGTAATAAAGAAACTATTAACGGACAGCTGTTTGTGGTGTGCGACGGAATGGGAGGAAGCGTAGGAGGAGCTACGGCTTCTAAAATTGCAGTAGATAGTATTATTGAATATTTTGGCAACGAAAAATTTACAAACATAAGACAAGCTTTAAAAGACGCATTAGTGTTTGCAAACATACAAATATTTGCAACAGCTACCGAAAACAAACAACTGAAAGGGATGGGGACAACGGCGGTAATAGTGCTGATACAAAAAAGCAAAGTGTGGTATGCACACATAGGAGACAGCAGGCTATATATTTGGAACAACAACGTGCTTAAAAGAGTTACTAAAGACCACTCATTGGTGCAAAAACTGGTGGATGCAAGAGAAATGACCGAAGAACGAGCCGAAATAGACGACCAAAAAAATATTATACTAAGAGCACTGGGTACAAAAAATGAAATTATACCAGAAATATGCGAAGCTCCAATAGAGCCAAAAAACAACGATATATTTATGATATGCTCCGACGGGCTAAACGGAATGGTGCCAGACCTTACCATGGCAGAAGTGTTTAAAGAAAAGATAAGCATAAAAGAAAAAGGAGAAAAACTAATGAAAATGGCATTAGACGGTGGTGGAGAAGACAATGTTACAACACACCTTATTAATATAACGAACAGTAAAAAAAGAAAACATAATTTTACAACAAACAATACTCCTGCTGCTAATTTAAAATCGGCAACTTTTATTGAAAAAAAAGAAAAAAAAATAGTTAAAGAAACAAAAACGGAAACAAAAACAAAAACAAAAACGGAAAATGAAACAAAAACAGAAATAAAACCTACAAATCCAAAAAAAAAGAAAAAAGGTATTTGGATAGTATTATCGATGCTATCAGTTGTGGCTTTGATTATAGCAGGAGTTTTTATAGGAAAAGAATTAGGGAATAAAGAATATAATGTTAATTATGAAGAAACCGATGATGCAACAAAAGAGCAGTTAAAAAACGATGATATTAAAGACAATGTAGTTGCGGTTTATAATAAAAATATGGAAAAAATAACAGTTTCGGAAAAAAAAGAAAGTAGAGAAGAAGCACAAAAATGGGTAACAGAAAACTATAAAAACACTTCGGATTATAATTTTTTTTATAAAAGTGAAAAAATAATAATAACAGAGAAAAAAGACAATGGTAAAAAAGAAGACCCAA
>JAOZTW010000097.1 GCA_029938985.1 Bacteroidales bacterium
TCGAAAAGATTATTATTTATTACAATAAAAAGACCTTGATTATCTATATGAGCCATAAAAAAAACAGTATTGCAAATCAATTTATTAAATTTTGTTAAAAAATTGATTTTATAAAAAAAAATCTGTAGTTTTGCATTAATGAATATATTAAAAAACATATTAATAATATTTGTAACAATTATATTTGTTGCTTCTTCCACAGGAGTTGCAATAGTTAATCATTTATGCAAATGTTGCGATACTTCCGAAATTGTTGTTAACTCTATTTCGCAATCGTGTTGTGAAGAAAAAGCTGTATGTAGAAATATAGACACACAAGAAATTGAAAGTTGCAAATATAATAATAATGTTGATGATTCTAACTGTTGTACAGAAGAAAGAATTTTTTTAAAATTGATAGACCAATATGTTCCAACCTTTAATTCGTTCAATTTTATATCTATACTACAATCTACAATTTATATTCTATTTGATTACAATCAAGTTTTTAACACTCCAAATACAATTTTCACAAAACAATCTTTTTGTTTAGAGAAAATTTCCTCAGTGTCTTTATCTGCTATTTCAAGATTAATTTTATGATAAATAAATATTAAATTTATAAGGCAATTAAAATTAATAATTAACAAATTTAAACGAAGTTATTTTTTCTTTTTCACTTATAAGCTTTGGCATTAATATTTTTGTCACAAGCCTATTGTTGATTCTTAAATTATAATATTTATTTTAAAATAAAATTAATCATAAAGATACTCTTTTTAATCCAAAACTTTATATTAGGCATATTAATCATTTGGTAGCGTAAATTAATGGAAACTTCACTAATTTTTCAATAAAAATGTTCCTCCAAGCTCCAGCTTGGAGGAAGATGATGTTTTACTAAAGATATAATTATTGGTATATTATTTATGTAGCCAATTCTGTGTTTCTCCAATTGAGCTTGGAGTTACATTTACATTTAAAATTGTAAACTAATATTTTTGATGTCTTTATAGAGTTTTGAGAAAAGTATCTAAAAAAATCTAATAACATGAAAAAAATAATGATATTATTTGTTGCTGTATTACTATGTCAATTAGTATATAGTCAACAAATTACAGGTTCGGTAGAAGCCGACCGTCAAGAGACAAACGGAACAATTAAAAAACAAATAATGCCAAGTGCAACTGTTTACTGGGCAAACACAACTAAGGCAGTAACAACTGATGATGAAGGAAATTTTAGTATAAACAGAAGTGCAGGCAAAAATTTACTTGTAGCCTCATTTACTGGTTTTGAAAGCGATACAATTATTATTTCAAAATTCCATACTGATGAAAAAGTAATATTTATTTTAAAAGATAAAAATATTTTAAACAATGTTTTGGTTAGTGAATCACGTGATGGACAATACATAAAATCCAATTCAACCACTAATACTCAATATATTAGTTTAACTAATTTAGAAAAATTACCCTGTTGTAATTTATCCGAAAGTTTTGAGAACAACGCCTCGGTTGATGTATCGTTTGCCGATGCAGTAACAGGTGCAAAGCAAATACAAATGCTCGGATTAGCAGGTAATTACACTCAAATACTTACCGAAAACATGCCTTCGGTACGAGGCTTGGCAACAAGTTATGGTTTGGCATATATTCCAGGACCTTGGTTGGAATCTATACAGGTCTCAAAAGGAACATCGTCTGTAATAAATGGTTATGAATCTATTACTGGTCAAATTAATACAGAGTTAAAAAAACCAGATAAAGGAGATAAAATATATTTGAACGTTTTTGGTAATCAAATGGGAAAAGCAGAGGTTAACTTTAATACAAGATTTAAAATTAATGAAAAACTAAATACTATGTTTTTAACTCATGCTTCAGCAATGCCTTTTGCTTATGATATGAATAACGATGGTTTTTTGGAAATGCCAATAACAAATCAAATTAATTTTGTAAATCGTTGGAAATATGGTAGTGCATCAACTTTTGCTATGCAGTTTGGAGTAAAAGTGTTGCACGAAAATAGGATGGGAGGACAAATGGAATATATTAATAATGATAAAGATACAACTGGCGGACTGTATGGAATTGGTATAGAAACAAAAAGATATGAAGCTTTTGCTAAATTTGGTTTTCCAATAAAACAATTCAAAGGAACAAGCATTGGCACAATGTATTCGGCATCTTATCACGAACAAAAATCATTTTTTGGACATAATGTATATAATGCAAATGAAAAAAGTTTATATGCAAATATTATTTTAGAAACAATATTATTTAACACTAATAATAAATTAAATGTTGGAAGTAGTTTTTTGTACGACAACTACGATGAACAATTTAACGGTTTGAATTTTGACCGAGAAGAAATTGTGCCAGGAATTTTTACGCAATATACTTACAGTTATTTACAAAAATTTAGCTTAATTCTTGGCATACGTGCGGATTTTCATAATATTCATGGAACTTTTTTCACGCCACGAGCACATGCTAAGTATGATATTGCAAAAAATACAACTTTAAGATTATCGGCAGGAAAAGGTTATAGAACGGCAAATATATTTTCCGAAAATACAGCTATTCTTGCCAGTTCACGACAAATTATAGTAGAAGAAGAACTTAGAGCCGAAGAAGGATGGAATTATGGTGGGAATATTATTCATAAAATAAAATTATTTGGAGATAAAAACTTGTCCATAAATTTAGATTATTACAGAACTGATTTTGAAAATCAGATAGTTGTTGATGTGGAGGCAAATTCGAACGAGGTACGTTTTTATAACCTTAGAGGAAAATCGTACTCAAACAGTTTTCAAGCCGAAGTGTCGGCAGAGCTATTTGAGGGTTTTGATATTAGTGTTGCCGCACGATACAACGATGTGAAAATAGATATGAATGACCACCTTATAGAAAAACCACTTGTTAATAAATACAAAGGACTTGTATCTTTGTCTTATGCAACCAAACACGACAAATGGGTTTTTGATATTACAAATCAATTTAATGGTGCGGTAAAACTACCAAGCACGGCAAACAATCCTGTTGAATATCAGTTAGGAGAATACTCTGAGTCGTTTTATATTTTGCATTGCCAGATAGCACGCAATTTTAGAATACTTGAATTGTATGTTGGTGCAGAAAATCTAACTAACTATACTCAAAAACAATCTATTATAGCATCGGAAGCCCCTTTTGGAAACCATTTTGATACTTCTATAATTTGGGCTCCATTGGTAGGACGAACAATTTATGCAGGACTACGTTTGAAATTAAAATAATATGAAAGGAATTAGGAATTAAGAATTCCTAATTCCTAATTCCTAATTCTTAATGATAAGCAGGACAAGCCGATTTTCTTTTTGCAATTTTTATTCTAATTTGAACTTCATGACTTCCTGTTGGGAAAATTGTGAAAATTCGCCAATTTTTTACACCAATTTTTATCAAGTAATTCTTAAACTCCAACAACTCTTCAAAATTAGCCTTATTTACACAAGTTACAATATCATAAACTATATTTTACTGATTTACAATTAGTTTTATCGCGTCAATAGCTTTTTGATAACTTTTGTTATTATTTCTTATCCAATTATGTTCTTTTTCTAAACCGTCCAAGCTAATTGTAATTGAACCTAATTCTGTTTTTATCAAACTTTAAAGTCTTTTTTCTCCGACATTTCCCACCCCATTATTACTTTTTTGCATTTATTAATTAATTGGATACTATGAGTTAATGTATTATGGAAATTTCTGAAATAACAAATAAAAATACAATTGTCTATTTTTTCAAATCAAAACCATAAAATTTAACTATTTTGTTCTTGATGTGAAAAATATAAATATCAGATTATAAACTTATTAATAAATGCGAGAATAAAAATTAGGGGTGGGAAGTGTCGGTTTTCTGTTAGCCACAAACCATTTGTTACCATACCCCAATGAAATTCTTGAGCTGTGTTTTTTTGTCCAAACTCCTCTAAATCATTACATAACAGTGGCTCACCTCCAGTTACTACAATCATTATTTTATTTGGATTATGGTCTTTTTTTATTTCCTCTGTTACTTTTAAAAAATGGCTATTGTCATGTCGGGAACTGTAGTGTCTTTGTGACAGTCGCTTCCGCAGTGCAAACAGTTTAGATTACAACGAAGTATGCACTCCCAAAAAAAATACTTTAACTCATGTAACTCTGTTTGAATATTAACATATTTATTATGAAGTTTTAATGCCAGCTTCTTTTTGAAAGGTATTTTTTGAGCATTTTTCATGCAAGTTGCAGGTTTCAAGTTTTTATTTTTTCATTTCTTTAACAAATCTTTCCATTGCTTTTTCTATTGCAAAATCCATGCTTCCTTCGTCTGAAACTGGATTTATAGAACGAGCTTTACCATGATATACCGTAAGTTCGTTGAGGTCGTAAATGTGAATTTCGGCAAGAAGTGGTCCGTCTGCCTGTTCTTTGGAGATTGTGCAGTATGCGATTAAGTCTGCTCCTACTTCATTGGCTACTTTTTTTGCAGTTTTAAAATTAACTGTTTTTTGTCCACCAAAAGCATATTTATTTACAGCAGATTGAACCGATGATTTTCCTATAACATTTACATTTCCTGCTCCTGTTATTTGCAGAGTTGTCTGATTATAAGCTCTATTAGCAAATGATTTATGATCTACTCCTGCAACATTTTCTATTTGCACTGGCATAAGAGCGAGTTTGTATGTGTCAGATTTATCAAAATTATTAGACATTCTTGCGTCCATAACATATTTTTCGGAACAAGATGCTAAAAATACCATTGCTATTATAGCAAAAAAGATTGTTTTTTTCATTTTTAATTATTTAAAATTTTGTTATTTATAAAAAAACTATTGTTGATTTATTTTTATTAGCATATCCTGTTTTGCTTTAATTTCCGCAATAACTTTATCTTTTGGACTTAAAGAAAATTGTCTTCCATATTTTATATCTATGGTAGCGTTAAAATCTTCTATTTCTCTTGTTGCCTTGTAAGCCATTCTAATAAAATTCCGTCTTGTTTTTAGCGATTTCATTTTTATAACATAATAATCAGCTGATTGCATTACATCTAAATCTTCTTTTGTATCTGCGTCTGCAACAAGTAAGTCTTCGTAGTCAAACCAATCCATGTCGTCCATTTGGGCGAAACCATAAAATCTTATTTCGTAAGGCGAGCCTCTATCTATCCATTTAGCTATATCGTTGTTAAACAGCATCATAAGTCTATCAAAACTATTATCTACACTTGTAGAAATTGCATTTCGCCATGCTTCTTTTTCGTCCATTCCGGCGTTGTTGTCTTTAAAATATATAGTTCCAAGATTTCGCCAATTGCAATTATCAAAAGTTTTTATTTCCATTGCTACATTATAGTTAGGAATTCCTCCAACTTCACCTTGTTTTGTTACTTCAATATTTTTTATCCAAATAACAAATTCTGAGTTGGTATAAAGTCCCATATTATTCATAAAACTTTTGCCTGTATCTGCAGGATTTAGCATTGTTACAAGGTTTTTGAAAAGGCTTGCCTCTGTTCTTTCGTATCCCTGAACGTTTAATTTTTCGTTCATTCTTTCGTAAGCAAATTCGTAGTATTCTAATTCTTCTGGTGTTAGTCCTCTGGGGTCGTAAAGCACAATAAATTTCAGACCACCAATAAGTTGTGCTACAATATCAGCACTTTGTTGTAGTGGGTCTAGGCTCACCTCTGCAGTTGCATGAACTTGATACATTGTTCCGTTATCTACTGGACCTTCATCTATTACATTAAAACTTGCAATATATCCCTTTGAAGATGTTATAATTGCATCACTTGTAAGAATCATATTTGTCATTTGGCTGTTGGTAACAATTTCTGTTCCTACGGCTTTTTCCAATGCGTCTCTTTTTGCCATTGTTCTTGCATCTTTGGCATCTGTTCCTTTTGCGGTTACTTCTACGGTCATTGTGTTTTGTGCAAAAATACTACCAGAAAGTATTATTGCGAACACTATTAAATATATTTTTTTCATGTTTTTTATTGTTAAATTGGTTTTTAGCTTTTGACTTTTGGTCTTTTAGCTTTTAGCTTCATCACTTTGCGTGCTAAAAGCCAAAAGCTAACTGCCAATAGCCATTTTTTTTACATAAAAGTCATAGCAATTTTTCCTACCATTGTGGCTACGTTAATAATTTTATCCCAGTCAAATTTAGTTTTAGCTTTAAATTGTCCTTTTGCATCTTCCACAAAATCAAGGACTTTTAAATTTGCTTTCTCTTGTAGGTCTTTTATTTCTTGTTCGGTTAAGTTATATAAAGGAGGGACTTGTCCGTTGTTCAGTTGTTGAAGTGTTTTAGTATCAAGAATTAAGTTTCCTTTATTATCATAAAGTTTTGGGAATAGAACAGGCTCATTAGAAGTTGTTTTAAGATTCATTATGTATTCTTGTTCTTTATCAACTTTTTTTCCGTTTGGAACAACAAGAGGAATTTCTTTTCCTTTTGGGAGTTCGTCAATAATTGCTTCTGCAACTCCATATTTTTGATACAGAGGAGCTTTCATCGTTACTTGCACATAACCTCTTTTGTATTCAAAATCTCCAACAATTTCGGCAAGTCTAAGAGTTCCTTCGAGGTTTGTTTTTACTCGGTCGCTTGTTGTCATAAAATTTTCTACGGTTGTTTCTCCGTCAATGCTTATACCTTTTATCATTTCCAAAAGGTTACGCTGTGCATCTACAATTGCACCTCGTTCTGCCATCATGTTTGCCTGCACAGGATTTTTCCATGTAGCAGTATCAATAACAGATTTCCCTACTGCCGAAACATATTGGTTGGTCCAGTCCACATGTGCGGTGTCGTTGCCTGTTACAACATGCTTGGAGTCATCTACAAGTTTATTTACTTGTGCATTAACTGTTTGCATAGCAATAAAAGCAAAAGCTACGACTGTTAAAAAAAATAGTTTAAATTTCATAATTTTGGTTTTTAAAATTAAAGTTCTAAGATATTAATTATTTTAAATTTTATATCCTTATTTGGCTACCCACGTAAAGTTGCACATCGCTATCGCACAGATAATTGTATATAAACTGTCGGCGTGGCTTTAAGCCACACCGACAGTAATTTATTGTCTCGCTTTAAACTGGTAGCCTCTTATTTTAACGAAATTTACTTTAAAATGTGTTTTTTGATTGTGTTTTTACACATCGCAAAATTTATAATTTTTATTTATTAAAAAGTTTTTCAGATAACTCTTCTACTTTTTCGAATAAATCTTCTTTTCCATTTTCTGTTCTCACATATTGTTGGAGTTCTACTGTTGCTGTTTCTACGCTAACAAGTTTTGCTGTTATAAAATAGTTTGTTCCTGTTTTTTTTATTACCGACACACACACATAATCTGCTCCCATTTGTTTTCCCAGCTCACTAACTTGTGAGGCATCTACTTGTCCTTCGGCTTGATATTCATTTTCTTGTAAAACCTGCTCAATCATAGCTCGCTCTACTGGTTTAAAACTTCCGCTGTTAGTTATTCCTGTGCTTAAAATTTCTCTAATCATTTCTATCATGTCTGTTTTGGCATCATCTACGGGATCAAAAACGGCAACTCTGTTCTTTTTACCTGTTATTATTGTAATGTTATTATTTTGAGGTGTGCAACTATACACATCTCCTTCCACTTTTACTGTTTGAAAATTACCTGCTGGCAAACCATAACCTGTAAATGCAATTAATAAAGTCCAGGCATTAAATTTACCATCAATAGTAATGTTTTTAACTTCTACTTTTTCGCTAGGATACTTTTTTCTTGCTTCATTTTCTATTTTTATTTTTGCTTTTTTTTCTACCTTATTTTTTAAAATTATGTGAAACGGCTGAAAGCTAAGATATTTTGTGTTTACTCTATCTTTTAACTCACAGTTCTTATTTTCCTCTTCTGTTGCAGGCATAATCTGCAAAGCAATACACGACGGTAAAAATATTGCCAAAGCGATTGGGATTAAAACTACTGCAATTTTCAATAAATTTGTTTTCATTTTGATTAAGTTTAAAAAGTTATTATTTAATTGAATTTATTACTTCTGTTGATATTTTTTCGGAAATAGAGTTAAACGCTTTTTGTCCAGCATCTTTATACGACAATGCACTTCCGCCTTTTTCGGTATAATCTTTTTGCAAAATAGCTTTTCCATTTTGGGAAAGTTCCAAATAAACGTCTGCATAGCTAAAATATATGCCTTTAGAATTATTGTATTCTCTTGTTGTGGCTTCTATAAATATTTGATATATAGTATTTTCATCTTTTCGTTCTACTGTATAACCTTGTTTTTGTAAATTTGTTCTTAGTTTATTTTTTATTGTTCTCGATGTTTGCCCAAAAAGGTCTTCTTCGCTTTCTATAAAAATACTTGGTTTTGCATTTAAGTTATTAATAAAATTATTGTCTGTTACATAGGCAGTTGCGTTGTTTAGAGCTATTTTGGTAAGTCCGCTGTTGGTGTTCAAATAATTTGTTTTTACAAAAACATTTTTTATGGTAAGTTTATATTTTCCGTAGTTATCTTGTTCTATAAAATAGTAACCCTCAATATAATAGTCTGGGTTAAATTTATCAATAATAGATTTCCAATATTCTCCCACGTTTTCGGTTTGGCTTTGATGCGTTTCCTGTAGCACTTTATTACCATCTTTATTATATTCGTCTGGATAAAAGAATGTTATATTTTTGCTTTTTTTTTGCACTTTGGTTTGCAAGGCAGAGGTTAGTTCCTTTGATATAGAAATACTTACGGCTGTTATTTTGTCATCGTTGGAATAAAAAGGAAGCACAAGTATTTTTTTGTTTTTACCCACGTAATCTATTATTTTTTTAGAATCTTTTTCTGCAATTTGTTTAGTTGTTGTGCTTATACTCGGCAAGTTTAAAATTTCCTGTGCTACAATATTTTGGATAATAAAAATAGCAATTATTGTTAGTAAAATTTTCATTTCATTTATTTTATTTTTGAGGCACAAAAAAAGCGTGGAACTGCAACTTATTTATATCTTTTTAGAGGTTCTGGACACTCCGTAAAGACACAAATAAGTTCAGCCCACGCTTGTATAGCATGAGTATCACCATTGTTTTTTCTTCTGTGTGTATTGAAATTTTCCAGATTTCTTTGTCAAGAAAAAAGCTGATGCTTTTATTTTAATATTTTAATTTGTTGTTGTTTTTCTTATAATTTTTTGCATAAAAAAAGCGTGAGATAACTTATTTGAAAAGAGGTTCTGGAATACCCACCACATAAATAAGTTTAGCCCACGCTGTAGCGTGAGCATCACTACTTATTTTCTTATATGGTTGAAATTTTCCAGATTTCTTTTCAAGAAAAAAGCTGACGCTTTTATTTTATTTTAGATTTTTTATCTTATTTTGATATAGTTTAAATTATTAATTCAAAAAAATAGCTTTTGCTTTAGGACGCAAATTTAATGAAAAATTTTAATAAAAAAATAAAAACTTAAATTTTAATGAAAAAAGTTTATTTTAACTAAGTAGATTTTTGATTTATGCTTGGTTTACACTTGATAATCAGGAGTAAATTAATTCTCAATTATCCATTTAAAATTGTCCATCTACTCACTTCTTTTCAGGTGTCCACTAAGGAGTTAAAAATTGGCTATTTTGTCAAAAAAAGTTAGTTCCATTTTTTCGTTAAAAAGCAAAAAAATCTTTAAGGATTTTTTGAATTAAAATAAATCATTAAAGAGTTACATAGCAACCTTTAAGAGTTTTATTTAATTTCGTATAAATTTTAAAACCTAATTTTTTAACCCCATATAAATACAGGGTTTGTTCATAAAAAATAAAATCAGAAAATAAGACGCTTATTTTCAAATTATTATAATTGATGATGTTTGATTATTCGTTTTTGTTCAACAAAAAATAAATTATTAA
This sequence comes from Bacteroidales bacterium, assembly GCA_029938985.1. Lineage (GTDB taxonomy): Bacteria > Bacteroidota > Bacteroidia > Bacteroidales > JAOZQN01 > JAOZQN01. Next base: position 9,925 of record JAOZTW010000097.1, read on the forward strand.
TTTAAAGAAAAACAGCGGCTTAATTAAGGCTTATTTTTTTTATGAACAAACCCTGCATCGCTATCGCACAGATAATTGTATATAAACTGTTGGCCTGGCTTAAAGCCACACCGACAGTAATTTATTGTCCAACTTTAAACTGGTAGCCAAAAAATCGGATAACCTAATTCATGTGAGTTTAAAAATGATTTTGACCTCAATATTCTATAATTATATTGTGTTGTAAAACTATGTTTTCTTTACAAAACTTTTATAAATAATTGAATTTTAAAGAATAAACTAATTCTTAATGATAAGCAGGACAAGCCGATTTTCTTTTTGCAATTTTTATTCTAATTTGAACTTCATGACTTCCTGTTGTACCAAGTGCAAGTGATCCAATGATTGGTTGATATGCGTAGCTCATTGCGATATTGTTGCTAATTCTTGTGCCAAATCCTGCTATTGCACTTTTGTTTGACCTAACACCTGCGAGTAACCACCACCCTTGTTGGATATTGTATATTTTCATAATAAAATCACCTTGAGCTTTAACGAGTTCAGTATTTCGGACAAGTGCGGTTGATTTTATTTCCCATTTTCGTCTTATAATAAATATGTAGCTTGCTGCTGCTAATCCAAAGAAATTAGGTTTTCCTGCTTCAAATATAATTGGAGAAACAATTTCGATTTCAAATGCTTTATTTTTTAATCTGCCAATAGGAAGATGATACAACAGTCCAAAACCTGATGTTAAAGATATTTTATTATAATTACCGGAATTAAGTTCTGGGTCTGCAATGTCAACATTTTTAGCATTATTATTTAGTAGTTTATTGTTTACTGCTCCAAGAGCTACTCCCATTTTAAGGTAATGTTTATTTTTTTTATCAAACCTAAGTTGATAGGCATAACTTGCTCTAAATCTAGTGTTATTCATTATTCCGTGTGTTCTGTTGAATATAGTTGCACCAAAAGCCATATTTTTGGAACTAGAAAGTGAAAATCCTGCTGTATTATTTTTAGGAAATCCATCCATACCTACCCACTGAAGATGTGAATTTAGGTAACATCGAAGATAGTCTCCATTATTTACTGTTGCTGCAGGGTTGTATAACGAGGCGTTTGTTGGATATAAATTAAAATTGTAGAGTGTTTGAGCGTTAATATTAATAATTAAAAAAAAGAGCGGTAATGTAATGAATATTATTTTTTTCATAATAAGTTTTTTTTTGCATTTTTTTGATATTAATTTTGAAAAACGCCTGGTTTATATTATTTATTTTTATTTTTTTATTCCTTGCCCATTCAGACAAGACTATTGATTATCGCACCGTTGGTGCTTAAATGATTTATTAAGGAATGATACAATTATTCAACTAAAGTTTTTGTGTTCATTTTGTGATGATTATCAATGATTT
>JAOZTW010000670.1:0-1927 GCA_029938985.1 Bacteroidales bacterium
TTTTTAAGAACAAAGCCTGATAAAAATAAGTTTTTTTTATAAATTACATAAAATGTTTTTTTTGTAATACTACTTGTAAAATACTGACATTATGCCAATTAAATATTTTTATTGATTATTAATATGTTGATTTTTAATATATTATCTTTTTGTAGTAAAATTACAACTGTTTGATAATTATATTATTATGAAAACAAAAACTTTAGTTAACTAATTCCAATATAAGTAGCTAAATATATATGTACCCATACAAAAGTTTTTACACATTAGTATTTTTTTAACATAGTGGTTTGTAGTCACATAATTGTATCATTGAACCATTGAATAATTGTATCATTCCTTACGTCACTTTTAAAGGTCTATTTTGTATTCTGTTTCGTTGTAAAAGATTACCATATAAGTAATATGCAAATGTTTTTTGCCTTGCCTAATACAAAAATAGCCGATAGAAAAGTATCGTTTATATATGATTACCTACTTATTATTTCATTTTCAGGCATTTTTCATAAATGCAAATTACTACGTTATTTTGATTATTTTAAAATCCTCATTTACAATAAATAAACTGCGGTATTTAAAAAATAAAAATGCCTTGTACTTTACACTTTTGAAAAACGCCCATTTTCACTTATAAAAAATAAAACATGAAAAATAAATTATTTCTAATAATGTTGATATTAATATATTTATCAGCCTGTACCAACAATAATTCTATACCAAAACCAAGAGAATATTTTAGGATAAGTTTTCCAGAAAAAGAATACCAAAGTTTTAACGAGAATTATCCATATTCGTTTGATTATCCAGTTTATGCAAAAATATCTAAAGATAGTGATGCTAATACCGAACCTTATTGGATAAATATGAATATGCCAGCTTATAAAGCAACAATTCATATAAGTTATAAAGAAGTCAATAATGATGTTGGTAAATTTATTGAGGACTCGCATATTCTTGCATATAAGCATGTTGTGAAAGCTGATGCAATTAATGAAGCCATTTTTGCAAACGATTCTTTAAGTGTATTCTGCAAACTTTACTCAATAGAAGGAAATGCAGCAACTCCTATGCAATTTCATATTACTGATAGTGTTAACCATTTTTTGAGAGGCTCTCTATATTTTAACGTACCGCCAAATAAAGACTCACTTGCACCTGCAATAGATTTTTTGATAGAAGATGTAATTTATTTAATGGAAACTTTTAAATGGAAAAATTAAATATTTATAAAAAAATATTAGCATCAAAAAAGACAATGCTTGCCGCTTTGATTGACCCTGACAAATACAATCCTGAAAATATTTGTAAAATAATTTCAGCGGCTAACAATTCTCTTATTGATTTGATTTTTGTAGGTGGTAGCCTAATTCAAACTGGTGTTGATGAAATAATTAAACAAATAAAAGAAAAAACAAAGATTCCTGTTTTGATTTTTCCTGGTAGTGTTTTACAAATTTCTAAAAAAGCAGATGGTATGCTATTGCTTTCGCTAATATCTGGTAGAAATCCAGAGTTTCTTATTGGAAATCATGTAATTGCAGCCAGATTTATAAAAAAATGTAATTTTGAAGTTATACCAACAGGATATATTATTATTGAAAGTGGCAAAACGACATCGGTTGAATATATAAGTAACACAAAACCAATACCATACAACAAATACGATATTGCTGTTTCAACTGCAATAGCTGGAGAACTGCTTGGGCTAAAAATGATTTATCTTGAAGCAGGAAGCGGTGCCAAACTGAAAATAAACACAAAGATGATTTCCGAAGTTAAAAAAAATATTAGTATTCCGCTTATTGTTGGAGGCGGAATTAATAGTAAAGCCGATTTTATTAAAGCCAAAAATGCTGGTGCTAATATTGTTGTTATTGGAACTGCTTTTGAAAAAAATATTTCTTTATTAGAACAGTTTAAATAATTA
>JAOZTW010000670.1:2027-3172 GCA_029938985.1 Bacteroidales bacterium
CTCATTATAATTGAAACAAATGTTTAAGATTGGAAAAATTGAAATACCCGACACTCCATTGCTTTTGGCTCCAATGGAGGACATGACCGAACCTTCTTTTAGATCGTTGTGCAAACATTATGGAGCAGATTTAATGTACACCGAATTTGTTGCGTCTGAGGCACTTATACGAAATATTGAAAAATCATTTAAAAAGTTACAAATATTAGAAGAAGAACGACCTATTGGTATTCAAATTTATGGACACAATATTAATGCAATGGTTGAATCGGCAAAAATAGTTGCCGAGGTAAAACCAGATTTACTGGATATAAATTTTGGTTGCCCAGTGAAAAAAATAGCTACAAGAGGTGCAGGTGCAGGAATGTTACGAGATATTCCTAAAATGATAAAAATGAGTAGCGAAATTGTAAAAGCTGTAAATATACCTGTTACAGTAAAAACAAGGCTTGGTTGGGATGCTGAAAGTTTACACATAGAAGAAATTGCAGAAAAACTTCAAGATGTAGGAATACAAGCACTTGCTATACATGGCAGAACAAGAAATCAATTTTATAAAGGAGAAGCAGATTGGACTTTAATTGGAAAAGTGAAAAATAATGCAAGAATTAAAATTCCAATAATAGGAAATGGAGATATTGACAGTCCACAAAAAGCAAAACTTATGCTTGACCGTTACGGAGTTGATGCACTTATGATTGGACGTGCAACCATTGGAAGACCTTATATATTTAAAGAAATTAAACATTTTTTTAATACGGGTGAGATTTTAGAAGAACTGTCGGTAAACGAAAAAGTTGAATTATCTAAACTTCATTTCTCTAAATCGTTGGAATGGAAAGGTGATAAAAGAGGGATTTTTGAGATGCGAAGACATTTCTCAAATTATTTTAAGTCATTATATGATTTTAAATCCACAAGAATAAAACTTGTTACAAGTACTGACATAGCTGAAATTTATAGTATTTTAGATAAAATTGCAGAAAAATGGGGTTAATTAGGTATAAATAAAAATGATAAAAAAGTATTTTATTTTTGCAAAATAAAAAGATGGCAATATAGATAAATACCTCTCTATTCTGGCTTTGCTTTTGTGTTAAAGCCAATCACACAAAATATTAGTTTAGGTGCAATAATCTAATAAT
>JAOZTW010000098.1 GCA_029938985.1 Bacteroidales bacterium
AAATTACAACTGTTTGATAATTATATTATTATGAAAGCAAAAACTTTAGTTAATTAATAAAGGATTTCTTAGTTCTACTTTACTAAGTTAAAGTAAATGCCAAAGGCGAGACAATCAATAGGTTTGCCTGTATGGGCAAGAGAAATTATCTATTTATATGCACCAAAGGTGCGTAATCTATTCACTAATGTAAGTTATTTCGCACCTTTGGTGCTTAAAAGTATTATAATTAGGTGTTTTTAATTTCGTAAAGTAGAATTTGTGAAAAAGAAAAAACAACGTACCACAATCAATTTGTTTATTTTGCCCTATTAAAAAATTTAAGAAGTCATTAAATAGCTCGCTATTAGCAGATTATTAAATTATTAAAAGAACAAAAAAAAGATGTATCTTGGTGTTACTTATTAGTTCATTTTCACTTATATATTATTATGTTATGAAACTTTGTTTTTTTACACTGTTTTTTTATAAATAATTGAATTTTAAGGTGTAAACCAATTCGTAATTCCTAAATACCGTTTACGGCGTTAGAAATAAGCCTACACTTAACTTAACAACATTGCAGAGTATTTTTATGCCTGACAAGTAAAGTAGAACAATACATTATGTTAATAAAATCATATAAAAATAATTGATTAACATAACAATATTATTATTTCATTTCATAATTAAAAAAAAATTATTACTTTTGAATTTTAATAATAACTTAAATCTATACAAAATGAAAAAATCATTATTACTAACTATCTTTGTTTTAGGCATATTTGTTTGTTTTGCACAAAACATTGAAATACCTAAGAACTATAAATTTGAAAATGCCTCGGATTATCAAAAACACAAAACCGAAGCATTAAAATGTATAGACTGGTTAGACCAAAATAAATTTGACCAGTATGTTGATGCTCGCAAAGAAGCATATAACTTTGTTTATCAATGGATTATTTTAAATCCAGATTATTCATATAGCAGTATTTCAACGATTGTGGCAGACATAATGAACGATAAACATCCTTTTGCTGCCGAACTCATTATGGCTTACATGATGGGTGAGATAGTGTATGCCGAAAATAATAAATCAGCTCAATTAAGCGAAATCCATTTGGCTGGTATAAAAAACATGATTGAAGCTGTTGATAATAATTCGCACCTTAATTTTAATTCAAAAGCGGCAAAAAAATATAGTAAATTAATAAAAGATAATAAATTTGAGAGTTGGCATACGGAGCAAATAAATAATAAAAAAGAACACGTTAAAAAAAATAATAAACAAATTTTAGAATTTAATTTTTGGTTTAAAAACTAATAAATAAACAAAAAATGCAAATAAAAAAAAGAATAGAATTAGGATACTCAGATTTTGATAGTCCCTACAAAACAGTGTTGGTATGATTAACAAGTATTTACAAAAATATGATTTTATTTCTTTATATGATAAAAGAAAGGAGACTCTATGGGGCAAAAAAACTATAATAAAAATAGGATTAATTTATTTTTGAATTTTCAAAAAACACAACAAATATAATTTTCACATAAAAATAATTTAACTTTAACAAAAATGGAATACATCAAAAATTACATTGAAGACAACAAAGAACGATTTTTAGAAGAACTATTTGGTCTAATTCGCATCCCTTCGATAAGTTCTATTTCGGAGAACAAAAAAGACATGTATAGTGCGGCAGAATATTGGAAAAAAACTATGATTGACGCAGGTGCCGACAAAGCAGTGGTTCTGGAAACCGAAGGACACCCAGTTACCTATGGAGAAAAAATTATTGACAGCAATTTGCCAACCGTACTTGTGTATGGTCACATGGACGTTATGCCAGTTGACCCAATAGAACTGTGGAACATAAAACCATTTGAGCCAGTGATAAAAGATGGTAAAATATGGGCAAGAGGTGCCAGCGATGATAAAGGGCAAGCTTTTATGCACGCCAAAGCTTTTGAAATAATGATGCAGACAGATACTCTGCCTTGCAATGTGAAATTTATTATTGAAGGCGAAGAAGAGATTGGCTCGCCAAATCTTGGCAAATTTTTAGATGAGAACAAAGAAATGTTAAAAGCAGATATTATTCTTGTTTCCGATAGTGGACTTATTGCCAAAGATATTCCGTCCATCACAACTGGTTTGCGAGGTTTAAGTTATGTACAAGTGGAAGTTACAGGACCCAACAGAGACCTACATAGTGGTTTGTTTGGCGGTGCGGTGGCTAATCCTATCAATGTGCTAACCAAAATGATTGCCTCACTTACAGATGAAAATAATAAAATAACTATACCCGGTTTTTACGACAAAGTGTTGATAGTAAGTGCCGAAGAACGTGCCGAAATGGCAAAAGCACCTTTTGATGTAGAAGAATATCAAAAAGCTATTGATATTGATACAGTTTTTGGAGAAGCAGGCTATTCTACCAACGAGAGAACAGGAATTCGCCCTGCACTTGATGTAAATGGAATTTGGGGTGGCTATATTGGTGAGGGTGCCAAAACTGTTACTCCTTCAAAAGCTTATGCAAAAATATCTATGCGACTTGTTCCGCATCAAAACAGTGTGGAAATAGGACAACTATTTAAAAAACACTTTGAAAGCATTGCTCCTAAGGGTGTTAAAGTAAATGTAGAAGTACTACATGGTGGCGAAAGCTATGTTAGCCCTACCGATTTGCTTGCTTACAAAGCCAGCGAAAAAGCATTTACCACTACTTTTGGTAAAAAACCAATTCCTGTACGTAGTGGAGGTAGTATTCCTATTATTTCTACTTTTGAAGACAAACTTGGGCTAAAATCTATTCTTATGGGATTTGGTTTGGAAGAAGACGCAATTCACTCACCAAACGAAAGTTTTAGAACAGAACTGTTTTTCAAAGGTATTGAAACAATTACTCAGTTCTATAAATATTACGTTGAGGAAATGAAAAAATAGTTTGAAATTATATAAAGTTGTAATTTGTATTGCAAATTACAACTTTTAATTAAAATATTTTATTTAAAAAAGATAAAAAATGAATTCAATTAGAATAAAAAATTTACGAAGTTTTAAAGATACAGGAGAAATAGAACTTAAAAAAATTAATTTTCTTGTAGGACAAAATAGTTCAGGAAAAAGTACTTTTCTTAGATTTTTTCCGCTAATAAAACAGTCGATACTCAAAAATACCAAAGGTCCTATTTTATGGTACGATGAAAGTCTTGTTGATTTTGGAAATTATCAAGTATCAAAAAACAGATATAGTGATGATAAAGAGGGGATTAGTTTTTCTTTTGATACGATATTGGATTTTCAAGAATACCATTATTTTGAAAATAATGGTATTAAAAAAAATACAGCAGTAAAAACAACTTTAACATTAATTGAAGAAAATAAAAATACTTACATAAAAACATTGAAAGTTTTTTTTGGAGACCAAAAAATATTAATTGATTTAAAATCAGATAATACTATTGAAAAATTAGAAATAAATGATTGGGATTTTATTAAAGAATCTGAAAACAAATTTCAAATGATTGAAGGTGATAAACAAAACTTTATACCATTCTTAATCGTTTTGCAAGAAAAACCGTTAAGTAATCTTATAGATAAAAAAATTGAAGATAAAATTAAAAGTATCATCAATAATAAAAAAGTAACACAGGGTGCAACAAAAATACTCCAAAACACAATACTTGGGAGTAAAAATGAAACCTTAGAGAGTTTAAAAAATGCAAATAAAATTAGAAGTTGGCAAGAAAAATGTGAAAATTGGAGTATTGAAAATAAAGATTTTATTGAACTTAATAATTACTTCATACTATACAGATTAAGGGAGCTTCTTTTTATAATTAATAATAATTTTATTTCATTTTTTAAAAACTGTGATTATATTGCTCCTGTACGTGCTAAGGCACTAAGATATTATAGACGACAAGATTTATCTGACATAAATATTGATGCTTATGGCGACAATCTACCAATGTTTTTAAATAACCTTCCTGAAAAAATGAAAGAATCATTTAGTTCCTATGTTTTTGATTTATTTGGCTTTTCAATAGAAACAGAATCAAATTTTGGACATATTGCAATAAATGTGAAAAATAAAAATAAAGAATCTTTCAATCTTACAGATTTAGGCTTTGGTTATTCTCAACTTTTACCAATTATTACTAAATTGTGGCACTCTTTATATCAAAATAATAATCAATTTAGGCAAACAGAAGATAAAAAAACAATATTAATTGAACAACCAGAGCTGCATTTACATCCAGCTATGCAAGCACAACTTGCCGATGCTTTTGTTAAAACAATTGAAATAGCTAAAAAAGAAAAAAAAGAATTAACCCTGATTATAGAAACTCATAGTCCTGTTATAATAAACAGAATAGGTAGGAGAATTAGAGAAAAAACTCTTTCAGACAAGTTGGTAAGTGTTGTCCTTTTTGAACTTGATACAGACCTACAAACAAGTAAAGTTACAACAACAGAATATAATGAAAAAGGAATGATTAAAAAATGGCCTCTTGGATTTTTTGACCCCAACTAATTTCTTACATCTAAATTAAATTTATATTTTTTTATATGCTTTTTAAATTATCAGATACATTAATTGAAGAAAACAACTTCAAAACTAATAAAACAAAAATTCTTAGAGCAGTAAAATATATTCTGCAAAGTGTTTGGGAATGTAAGCACTTGGTGTTAGCAGAACCAGAAGTTATTTCTTTTTTTATGAAAGAAATAAAAGACGAAGACTGTTTGTCTGTATTACAGTATCTTAAGCGTAATTATTATTCATTTATAAATTATGAAAATATAAAATTTTTCATTTTAGTTATGCCAGAACACAATTTAATGAATAAAAAAAAATTGGACGATTTTGTGATTATTGAACTGTCAGTAGATTATTTTCAAAATAGTAATTTGACAAGAGAAACAAAAATATTATGTGAAAATGCTGGTGATGCTTTTTTCTTTGAAAAAATAGCCAAGTATTTTTATAAAAACTCTGAAATATCAAATATAAATTTATGTTTTGAAGAGGAAAACGGAGGAGGAAGTTATACCTCAGTGTTGTATCAAAAATATATTGATAATAAAAATATTTTTTGTCTTTGCTTGTGCGATAACGACAAAAAATATCCAGAAGATACTATTAAAGACACTTTATTAAAAGTGAAAAATTGTATAAATGAGCATTTTTTGTGCGATTATATTGGACTTGAAGCTCATGAAATAGAAAATTTAATTCCATTTAATTATTTTGAAAAATTGAGAAACACACACCATATCCCAACCAAAGGAATAGATTTTATTTTAAATATTAAATCAAGCCAGGACTCCGAGTCCTTAAAGTTTTTGGATATTAAAAAAGGAATTTTATACAAGCATATAAAAAATAATTCGCATTATTTGAATTTTGCAAAAAAATTAAATAGCTATAATACTATTGAAAACATAGATTTAGAATTAAATCAGATTTCGGATAATGCTCAAATTATTCCAAATTGTGGAAAAGTTTTAAAAGAAATTATGTTGATAGATGATATATTTAATATTGAACCAGAATTGTTGGAATTTCAAAAAACAGAATGGCAAAAAATAGGACGTTATTTCACTTTTTGGACTTGTGCCAAAAATAATGAAGCTATACATTAATAATTATTATTTTCAAAAAATGAAAAAACTTTATATTTATCTAATTATAAGCATATTAATTATTTCAAAAATTAATTATTCTTATTCTCAAAATTCGTATAATTACGATATAAAATACCACAGATTAGAATTTAATGTTGACCCTGCAATACGTTATATTGATGGAGTTGTTTGTACTTATTTTGAGCCACTTAATGATAATTTTTCTGAAATAGCTTTTGATTTATCCAACGAATTGACTACTGATTCTGTTATTTATCATGCACAAAATATGTTGTTTACACATCAAAACGACACTTTACTAATAATGCTCAACAACACTATACCAAAAAATCAATTAGATTCTGTAATTGTTTATTATCAAGGCGTTCCAGATGCTTCTCAAAGAAGTTTTGCATTGAGCGAACACGATGGAGTTCCAATAATGTGGACTTTGTCGGAACCGTTGGGAGCCAAAGATTGGTGGGCTTGCAAAGAACAGCTAAACGACAAAATTGATTCTATTGATATGTATGTAGTTGTGCCACAAGGAAATAAAGCGGCAGGAAATGGTTTGCTTATTTCGGAAACAAATATTGAGGATAAAACAATTGTACATTGGAAACATTTATATCCAGCAATTGCTTATTTAATAGGATTTTCGGTTACTAATTATGTTGAATATTCCGATTTTATTACAATAAATGATACTCTTGAAATAGAGGTTCTTAATTATGTTTATCCCGAGGATTTGGCTTACGCACAAGAAAACACTCCAAATATGACAGATGTTTTCCAATTTTTTTGTGATAGTCTTATTATTTATCCTTTTTATAAAGAAAAATATGGACACGCCCAATTTAATGTAAACGGAGGTATGGAACATCAAACAATGAGTTTTATGGGAAATTTTGGTCATTCTTTAATGGCACATGAACTTGCACATCAGTGGTTTGGAGACTATATTACTTGCGGAAGCTGGCAAGATATTTGGCTAAACGAAAGTTTTACAACATATTTCGAAGGTTTGACAGCCGAACTTATGCTTGCAGAATATGATTGGAAAGACTGGAAATCTTCTAAAATTGCTGATATCACAGACGAACCAGACGGTTCGGTTTTTTGTCAAGATACAACCGTAAGAAGTAATATTTTTAGCAAACGACTCACGTATTATAAAGGTGCTATGGTTTTAAATACATTGCGTTGGAAACTTGGTGATTATGTTTTTTTTAATAGTATAAGAGACTATTTAAATGACGAAAATCTAACTTATAGTTTTGCCAAAACAGATGATATAAAATATCATTTTGAACAAAATTGCAATTGCGATTTAACCAATTTTTTTAACGATTGGTTTTATGGAGAAGGCTATCCTTTATATACAGTTTTATATTCTCAAAACACTGATAATGAAGTTGAAATGATTATTAATCAAGACCAAACTCACAATTCAGTGGATTTTTTTGAAATGCAAATTCAAATTAAATTTTATGGCGAAAACAAAGATACAACCCTAATTTTTGATAATACATTTTCGGGGGAAAAATATAATTTTCAACTTGATTTTAAAATTGAAAATCTTTATTTTGACCCAAATCTAAACATTATTACAAGTGGAGTTAATATCAAACAAATGTATTCGCAAGATGATTTTCAAGTAGCACTTTTTCCAAATCCTGCAACCGATTTTGTAACTGTAAATTTTCCTATTAATACCAAAATTTATTCATACACAATTTGCAGTCCAACAGGACAAAGTATTATTACAAAAAAATTGGATATTTATAGTAATAAATTTAATATTTACATAGAAGCTCTACCAATAGGAATATATATTTTACATATTGAAACATCTAATGGTAACATTATCAAGAAATTTGAAAAATTACAATGAAAAAATTAATTATAACAGCCGACGACTACGGAGCATCAGAAAATATTAACGAAGGAATTATATTGGGTGTAGAAAAAGGAATTATAAATACAATTTCGGCAATGACAAATTTTCAGAATACTCTTTATAAATTGAAAAATTTGCAAGTAAATAAAACAATAGGAATTGGTGTTCACTTAAATATTACAACAGGAAAAGGAATAACTACGAGAACCAAAAAAAATAGTTTATGCGACAATAATGGGGATTTTTTCACAATTCAAAAAATACTTAAAAATTATAAAAATATTAAATTAGATGAATTAAAAACAGAATTAGATTCTCAAATAATAGAATTGAAAAAGCACGAGATAAAAATAGACCACTTATCTAATCAGCATGGAATACTATCTTTGTATCCTCCTTTTTTTGAAATAGTTATGCAGCTTGCCGAAAAATATAATGTTCCAGTACGTTCTCCCAAAACAACAAGTATTGATTGTGCAAAAAAATTTCCTAATGCTGGTACTAAAAAGTATGGAACAAAATTATTTATAAAACATGTTGCACGTAATCCTATTAATGCTTATAAATTGGCAAAAACAATTATTGGAAAAGAAAATCAAAGTAAACTACTGAAAGCCAGAAATATAAAAAGCCCAGATTTGTTTGTTGATTATCTTTGGGGAAAACCCAGTTTTAAAAAATTTATTTATATTTTAGAAACCATACCATCAGGAATATCAGAACTTGCTGTTCATGTGGGAAACAAAAAAAGAACAACAAATTATGCCAATGGTTTGGATACTAACTATTTTAATAATAGAGAAAAAGAATTAGAATTGGTTTTAAATGAAAAAATAAGTAAAAAAATTGAAGAATTAAATATTGAACTAACAAATTTTTCTTCTAGTTTTGTCACTTAGTGAAAATGAAATAATAAGTAGCTCCAAGATACACCGTTTTTTTAATAATTTAATAATTTAATAATCTGCAAATAGCGAGCTATTTAATGACTTTTTTAAATTTTTTAAAAAGACAAAATAAACAAGTAGGTTGGTGTTAATTATTTTTTCTTTTTCACTAAACATGTAAATATATTGATTTTATTTTAATTTTTTTAATTTTGCCAAAAAATTCATTTCTGAAATTTTTTCAATACAAAAAGATAAATAGGTAAACTATATGTGAACTTATTTATTTATTTTTAATTTTGCCAAAAATTCATTTCTGGAATTTTTTCAATACAAAAAGATAGATAGGTAAACTGCATGTGAACTTATTGGCATTTTTCATAAATGCAAATTACAGCGTTATTTTAATTATTTTAAAATCCTCATTTACAATAGTAAACTGCGGTATTTAAAAAATAAAAATGCCTTGTACTTTACACTTATGAAAAACGCCAACTTATTTATCCTTAATAAATAATTAACCTTTAATAATTTTATGTCAACACAACGATTTAATGCTTTAAAAGAACTTTTAAGTAGAGATATTATAAAAGTAGAGTATCCAGAAAAATGCACTTCTGAATATTTCGGTTCTAATATTTTTGAGAAGAAGAAGATGCGAAAATATTTATCAAAAGACGTTTATAAACAATTAATTGCATCTATTGAAACAGGCTCTAATTTGAGTAGAAAAATAGCCGACCAAGTTGCTACTGGAATGAAGACTTGGGCTTTAGAGAAAGGGGCAACACATTACACACACTGGTTTCATCCGCTTACCGATTCTACTGCAGAAAAACATGATGCCTTTATTGATATATCGCTTGACGGAGAAGTGTTTGAAAATTTTGACGGCTCACTATTAATTCAGCAAGAACCAGATGCTTCAAGTTTGCCTACTGGCGGTATCCGAAACACCTTTGAAGCACGTGGTTATACTGCTTGGGACCCGTCTTCTCCTGCATTTATTGTTGGCAAAACTCTTTGTATTCCTACAATATTTATTTCCTACACTGGCGAGGCTCTTGATTACAAAACACCGCTTTTGCGTTCGCTTTTTGTACTTGATAAACATTCAACCAAAGCTTGTAAGTTTTTTGATGAAAATGTAAATAAAGTAACAGCTACAGTTGGTTTGGAGCAAGAATATTTTTTGGTTGACGAAGCTTTATATAACGCCCGTCCCGATTTAATACTAACCGACCGAACTTTACTTGGACACGCCTCAGCAAAAGACCAACAAATGCAAGATCATTATTTTGGTGCTATTCCTCAGCGTGTAGAAATATATATGCAAGAGTTTGAAATAGAAGCATATAAACTTGGAATACCAGTAAAAACAAGACACAATGAAGTTGCTCCTAATCAGTTTGAATGTTCTTCTATTTTTGAAGAAGCCAATTTAGCAATAGACCATAGTTTGTTACTTATGGAGCTAATACGCAGGATTGCACGAAAACATAAATTTAAAACTCTTTTTCATGAAAAACCGTTTAAAGGAATAAATGGTTCGGCAAAACATACAAATTGGTCGATGACAACAAACACTAATGTAAATTTGTTGAAACCGGGCAAAACACCAAAAAGTAATCTACAATTTATAACTTTTTTAGTAAATACAATTAAGGCGGTTCACGATAATGCAGATTTAATTAGAGCAAGTATAGTGTCGGCAGGAAACGAATATAGACTTGGAGCAAATGAAGCACCTCCATCAATAGTTTCTGTTTTTCTTGGTACAAAACTTTCAAATGTTTTAGATGGCATTGAAAATAGCGTGTTTACAGAAGAAATGAACTCCAATGAAAAAACAGAAATTAAACTTGATATTGATAAAATACCAGAAATTTTTGTTGACAATACTGACAGGAACAGAACATCGCCAGTTGCTTTTACTGGAAATAGATTTGAGTTTAGAGCAGTTGGTTCGTCCGAAAATCCAGCTTCGGCATTAATTGTATTAAATACGGCTGTGGCTAATCAGTTAGAGATGTTTAATAAACAAGTAAACGATTTAATTGATAATGGAATAGAAAAAGAAAAGGCTATTTTACAAGTAATTAGAGAAGTTATTATTGCTTCAAAAAAGGTTAGATTTGAGGGTAATGGATATGGACAGGAATGGTTGGACGAGGCAAAAAAACGTGGACTTACTAATATTTCTGACGTTTTGCAAGCTCTTGAAGCATACAATTTTCCTAAATTTATTGAACTTTTTGAAAAGCATAAAGTATTAACTAAGATTGAAATAAAGGCTCGTCATGAAGTGAGAGTTGAAAAATACAAAAAACAACTTCAAATAGAATCCAGAGTTTTGGGTGATATTGTTCTAAATCATATTGTTCCAACTGTTATTAAATATCAAAATCTTTTAATAGAAAATGTTAAAGGAATGAAAACAATTTTTGACGAAGAGGAATTTAAAGAACTAACTGTTAGTCGTATAAAATCAATTAGAGAAATATCTATAAGCATTACTGAAATTGAAAAAAAATCGGAAGAGATGCGAATAAAACGTAAAAATGCAAACGCTCTTGAAACTCTTAATCAAATTACTCGTGCTTATATTGAAAATGTGAAACCATATTTTGAAGATATTCGTTACCTTGTTGATAAACTTGAACGTGAAGTAGATAACGAACTTTGGACACTTCCAAAATATAGAGAATTATTATACCGACATTAAACAGGAATTAAGAATTAGGAATTGGTTTACACCTTAAAATTCAATTATTTATAAAATTTTTTAGAATTTTTATAAGTAGCTATTAGGCATATTAAAATAAAAATAACTTTATTTTAATATGCCTAATTTTGGCGTTTTCATAAGTGTAAAGTACAAGGCATTTTTATTTTTTAAATACCGCAGTTTAC
>JAOZTW010000671.1 GCA_029938985.1 Bacteroidales bacterium
TTTGCTGTTTACATCAGGGAGTACCTCTGTGGACCCGAATGGGGTAAGGGCACTTCGTCAGCTTGCTGCTGTTTTGGCAACAAATTCTGATATCAATATTATGATAGAAGGACATACAGACGATATACCTATAAAAACTGATAAATATCCAGATAACTGGTCTCTAAGTGTTGATAGAGCAAATTCTATTATTAGAATTTTAACAACAAAATATGATGTAAAACCAGATAGGATTACAGCATCGGGACGAGGAGAATTCTCCCCTTTGGAGTCGAATGAAACAACCGCAGGACAAGCTAAAAATAGAAGAATTGAAATAATATTATCTCCAAACTTAGAAGAACTTTATAAAATTGTAAAAATATAATTTAACTATAAAATATTATCAATTAATTAATTATTTAAAATGACCAAATCATCTAATATAAAGATATTTTCGGGTACATCTTCCAGATATCTTTCAGAGGAAATTGCAAAAATATCAGGTAAAAAATTAGGAGAACTTTCTTTCCATAGATATAGTGATGGAGAATTCCAACCAAGCTATACAGAGACAGTTAGAGGAAATCATGTTTTCATAATACAATCTACTTATACACCAACTGAAAACCTTTTTGAATTATTATTACTTATTGATGCTGCAAAAAGAGCATCGGCGTATAAAGTAATAGCAGTAATCCCATATTTTGGATTTGCTCGTCAAGACAGAAAAGACAAACCCAGAGTTTCAATAGGTTCAAAACTTGTAGCAAATTTGCTTACAGCAGCAGGAGTATCTAGAGTAATAACAATGGATTTACATGCAGACCAAATACAAGGTTTTTTTGATGTACCAGTTGACCATTTATTTGCTTCTTCAATTTTTGTACCCTATATAAATAAACTAAATCTGGACGATCTTGTAGTTGCTTCGCCAGATATGGGAGGTAGTAAAAGAGCAAATTCTTACGCCAGTTTTTTAAATAGTCCGCTTGTGCTTTGTCATAAAACACGAAAAAGAGCAAACGAAGTTAGTGAAATGAAAGTAATTGGAGATGTTGAAGGTAAAAATGTTATAATATTTGATGACATAATTGACACAGCTGGAACCATTACAAAAGCTGCTGACCTTATGATAAACAATGGTGCTACAAGTGTAAGAGCTGCAATAACTCACCCAGTTTTATCGGGACCAGCAATAGAACGTTTACAAAACTCCAAACTACAAGAACTGATTGTTACTGACACAATTCCATTAGATGAAAACAAAAAGATAGATAAAATAACTGTACTTTCATCTGCACAAATATTTTCGGAAATTATTAATAAAGTATATAATTATCAATCTATAAGCTCAAGCTTCTTAATTTAGGAATAGATACGAAATAAATAATAAAAGTTAGCCATATTAAAATCGGCTCATATAGATAATCAAGGTCTTTTTATAGTGATAAAAAGACCATGATTATCTATATGAGCCTATTTTAATAAGCCTTAGAAGTATTCTAAACCGAAAACTATTATTGACTATCAATAATTTATGAAATGTTTTTTTTCATATCATCTAAAATATCAAGGATAGAGCGTCAAGTTGTGTTAAAATTCTCAATATCAACTTATTTCTTTTTTTAGTAATCATAAAAATCTATAGTATTCACTAACAAGGTAAAAAGGAAGAGAAATTAATTTATAATTAACTTTTTTCTTTTCATTATTTAATTTTAGTGAAGTTTCTATATTTGCTACCGAAGGAATATCAGAATTAAAACGAATTGCTTTTTTTATATTTTTCTCGATAACAAATACTTGCAACGATTTTAAAGTTCCTGTTTTGCCCGATTTAACTTCTATTGGAACAATTTTATTCATATTTTGCACAAGGTAATCTATTTCTGCTTCCGAATTTCGTTTTTCTCTCATCCAATAATAAATTTCATTTTCAGAAAAAAATGGCGGTAAACATAACAACTCTTGCCCCACAAACTGCTCTGCCAAATTGCCTTCGTTATTGAGTTTAATTTCTTCTATATCAGTAATTCGCAATTTTAAAACATGGTTTACAAGTCCAATATCTATAAAAATGGGTTTGAATGTTTTTTCAACTACATTATTTTCCAAAGGAACGCCAGAGGCTTTGGTGTTACGAATAAGTTTTGTTATTCTACTCATAGCCAGCAAGTTTAATGCTCGCTTTGTTGCGTCCGAACGAATAGAATTATCGAAATTAACATACTTAAATTTTTGTCCAATTGCTCTTGGAATATAGCTTAACAACTTAGTCATAATACTTTGTTGCAAACGAGTACCGTATTTAGAAAAATCAAATTCTAATGATTTTACTATACTTTCGTGGACACGCTCAACATCAATAAGACTGTTTGTTTGCACAAAAATTTTAACCGCTTCTGGCATTCCTCCTATAAAAAAATATAAACGAACTAATTTTAATAATTTTTTATGAATTGGTATAGGAATTTGTTGTTCTATTTTATACAATTTCAAATAATCAACAAGACTTTTTTCATCAAGAGCAAGCAAAAATTCATAAAAATTTAATGGGTGCATATATGCAAATTCTACTCGTCCTACTGGCATGGTATATTGTAAGTTGTTGAGTGTGTGGTCTAATAATGAGCCTGCTGCAATAATATGTAAGTCGGGTGTTTTTTCGTAAAAATATCGTAAACTAACTATTGCTTTGGGACAAATTTGAATTTCGTCTAAAAAAAGTAAAGTAATTGTTTTGTTAATTTTTATTCCAAAATATATTTCCAAATTTTGTAAAATTTGTTCTACATCATTGGTCTGGAAAAATTGAATTAATTCTGGCGTTTCTTCAAAATTAATTTTTATTAATTTCGCATAATTATCCCTTCCAAATTGCTCAATCGTATATGTTTTTCCCACTTGCCTTGCTCCCCTAACAATTAGGGGTTTTTTATGTTTACGATTTTTCCAATCTATTAAATATTCGGTTATATTACGTATCATAGTTCTATATTAATTTTGAAATTATTATTTCACAAAGATAAGTAATTTTTTTAATATTTCAAATAAAATGTAAAAATATGGTTGTCTTTTTACAACTGAAGTGTTAAAATAGGGTTGTCTTTTTACAACTGAAGTGTTAAAATAGGGTTGTCTTTTTACAACTGAAGTGTTAAAATATGGTTGTCTTTTTACAAC
>JAOZTW010000672.1 GCA_029938985.1 Bacteroidales bacterium
TTTTTTTTCACTTTTCCTAGGCTAGTCGAATAAATTCATCAATAAGTATTATTTAACCCAGAAAGAGCCAGAAAAATAATAGATAAGCTTGAACTTATCTGGACACCCAAACATGGTTCTTGGCTTAATATTGCCGAAATAGAATTAAGTGTTTTAACTCGGCAGGGAGTAAAAAATAGAGTAGCTGATAAAATAACGTTAAAAAAACAAGTAAGGAATGATACAATTATTCAATGGTTCAATGATACAATTAGGTGGCTATAAACCAGTAGAATAAAGAAATACAAATGTGTAAAAACTTTTGTATGGGTACTTAGAAGATTGGTATAAAATTAGAAATAAAAAAACAGCAAAAGTTAATTGGCAATTTACCACAAAAGATGCAAGAATAAAACTAAAAAGACTTTACCCTACAATACAAAATTGAAGTAACACTATCATCATTATCATTGCTATCTTTTAATTCTTCTTCCTGCCATCTTGGTCTAATTCCTGGTTCTGTAACTTTACTGGCATCAGTAACTCTACTTGCATCGGTTATTCGTGGATTGTAAAATTTTCCACCTTTGGAAAACGGATTTTTGTAATTTGACATAATTTTTTGTTTTAAAAATAAAAGCAATACAATTGAAAAACTATTGTAATTCAATTGTATTGATTTAAAAATTAGTTATTTATAGTTATTTGTCCAGAGGTGTAACAAGTTCCAAGCATGGTTTTATAAGCTTCTGCTTGTTGGTCTTGTGGTAGTTTTGCAATTATTTCCATTGCAAGTTTTATTTGTTCTCGTTGCAATCTTTTGTCTTTTATGTCGCTCTGTAATTTATTATTTTCTATTTGTATTTTTTTAGCTTCGGCTTCTTGTTGTAGTTGGTTGAAACAATCCAAAGCATCGCCTTGTCCAAGAAGTGCATCTACTACAACTGCGGGAGTTCGTAAAGTATTACGATTTACATTTAAAATAACACCTGGTATTTTTATATTTAGGCTATTTCCTCTTGATGCTTCGTAAATATCTTCTAAACCAGCTTTTTTCTTATAATAAACAAAGTCTTTATATACTACTGTTGGTGGATTATTTTGAGCTTTATCAGTTTTATGAGTAATTTGATTATAAGTAATTTTTTCAAGAAAATCAATAAGTTCGCTTTTGTAATTTTCTACTTTCATCCAGACTTGATTTTTTTATGAAGTATCAAAATAAGTAGGTAATCATATATAAACATCACTTTTTTAAGAGGCTATTTTTGTATTAGGCAAGACGTAAAATATTTACATATTGCTTATATGGTAATCTTTTACAACGAAGCATAATGCTAAAATTGACCTTAAAAAGTGATGTTTATATAATTACCTATAGGCATATTAAAACAAATAATATAATAAGTTTGGAAACAAAGAAAGGAATAATCAACTGAATTTCAACTGTATTTCAAATGTATTTCATTTCTTTCTACTGAGTTTCTACAAACTATTAATATAGTTTTGTTTATTTTATATATATTTGCAAAATTAAAAAAACAACTCTTAAAAAAAAAATATTCTAAGTGAAAAAGAAAAACAACTTTATTTTAAACCTTATATAAAAAATTATTTAAACTTATTATTAAAATGATAAATCAAACACCAGCTCAATTTATTGAATTTTTGAAAAAAGAAAATATTAAACGGTTTTATTTTGTTTATAATACAAAAAAGAAAACTGTAGTAAGTTCGCATTCTCAACTGCAATCTATTGCAGACTTTTTGAATAACGACAAACGTGATTTTAATAAACATGAGGGGCTATTTTTTCAATTAACAGAAAAATATGACATTCTTCAAGGAGCGTTTGTACACCGAACCAATAGAGGACAAGCATCTGGCGGAGTACGTTATTGGAACTACGATTTGATGGAGGATTATTTTAGAGACGGCTTGCGACTTGCAAATGGAATGACTTATAAAAACGCCTTGGCCGGACTTTGGTGGGGAGGAGGAAAAGGAGTAATGATTCATAATTCAAAATTTGATAAAAAGAATAGAGAACTGCGAGACTATGTTTATAGTCAATATGGATTGTTTCTTTCTACTCTAAATGGTTGCTATGTAACAGCCGAAGATGTAGGTACTAACGTGGAAGATATGGCAAAAATATTTTCGGGAACAAGGTTTACAACCTGTATTCCTGGTAAACTTGGTGGTAGTGGAAATCCGTCTGTGCCAACAGCCAAAGGTGTTGTGAAAGGCATGGAAGCTGCACTTAAAGTAAATAATATGGGAACGCTAAAAGGCAAAACAATAGCTGTGCAAGGAGCAGGAAATGTTGGAGAGCCGTTAATTAATTTTCTTTTTGAGAAAGGTGTTTTTAAAATTATTGTGGCTGACATTAATCCAGACAATATATATAAGGTGGAAAAAAGATTTAATGGGCAAAATTTAGAAACTCATTTGATTGAAAAAAATGATAATTCTATATTGTTTGAAAATGTTGATATTGTAGCTCCTTGTGCCGTTGGAGCAACACTCAATCCGAGTACAATTCCAAATATTAAAGCTAAAATTATATGTGGTGCCGCCAATAATCAATTAGAAGATTCGGAGCGTGATGGTTTAGATGTTTTTAAAAGAGGTATTTTGTATGTGCCAGATTTTTTGACTAATAGAATGGGAATTGTTAATTGTGCAAACGAACAATATGGATTTGTAAATAATGATTCGCTTATTGAAAATCATTTTACAGAAGATTGGAAATTCTCTGTTTATCAGATGACTATGCAGGTTTTGAAAAAGTCGCAAGAAGAAGGAATCCCACCTGCTGTTACTGCAAATATTATGGCAGATAAATTATCTCTTGAAAATCATCCAATTATGGGACATAGAAGTCAAAAAGTAATAGATTCGCTTGTTGAAAATAAATGGGAGTTAGCTTAGGAATTTTTAAAACATCTAAAAATAAGAGAGTATTTAATTGTTTTTATAACAGGCTTAGATAGTGGAGATTATGAGCTGTTTTTTGTTGCAAGCGTGGGTGTTTGTTACATAGTTGTTTAAGTGCAGAACACCCTCGTTTTTGATAAATTTCATTGTACAGCTTTTGGTCTATTGTAAATATTCTTAATTACTGAAAAGTCGGGAAAACTTTTTTTGAGACAATTAACTATATGATTTTCAATAAAAAAAC
>JAOZTW010000099.1 GCA_029938985.1 Bacteroidales bacterium
TTTATCATTCAAATTTAATAATTCAATCAAATTTACAGTTTCAATATCTGTTGGATTACAAATATAACAAGCTGTTTCGCAGTCATATATTAGTCGTTCTTCAAAATCTTTTGCAGTAGGATTAAGCACAGGTTGAAATTTATCCCATTTATTTGATTTTTTATTATTCCATTTATGTCCTACTGCAAACCAATTATAGTAATTATCTTTTTTTGTTAGTTTTAATTTTGGATTAAAATGTTCAACATCAATAGCCGATGTAGCTTTAATTTTACTTTCAGTATAAGCACAATATCCTCCTTGTTCTTTTTCCAAAATATCTCTAATTTTTTTACTATCTTTTGGATATAATAATTTCAATTTTAGAACTTCAGAGTTTTTATTTTTTATTATTCGTTTCATTATTTCCAAAATTATATTTAATACCAATTTCCATATATCTATCCATCAGTTCTTGTTTTTTATTCTCATCTTTTTCAAAACGAATTTTAGATTTTAGTTCTACAAATTCTTTCCATTTTTCTTCTCCTTTTTGAGTAAAAACGGTTTCTAATCCAAAATCGTTTAATAAAATATAATTTGGTTCAACACCCTCAGGAGCATCTCCTCGTTTGGCTTTAACAAAACCGCTTTTATCAAATTTTAAAATAAACCTTTCGCAAGGTTCAAATTGTGATGCAATAAATGGACTGTGTGTGGCAAAGAAAAACTGTGCTTCGGGAGCAAGTTTTGTATATAATTTCACAAGTTCTTGCTGTACATCGGGATACAACGAATTTTCTGGCTCATCAAAAAGTATGATGGTATTTTTGGTGTCAAGAAAAAACATTATCAAAGTAGTAAGCATTATTCGCTTTGTTCCTGTGCTGGCAAATGCGAAAGAAAATTCAGTATCATCTGTCCTAACTACTTTTATGCCACCTCCCCAAGGTTGTGTTACATCAATTTTTACACTAAACTTGTTAAGAAAATGATTAATTTTTTCTGCAAAAACTGTTCTTGGATTAGGGTTTTCTGCTTTCCAGCTTTTTAATGCTTTATGTAATTGTTTAAAATTATTTTCATCTACTTTATTTGCAAATGTTGTATTTATTTTTGATAGTTTATTATCATAATTAATTAATTTTATTAATAAATAATACCAAAATTTGCTATCTTCTGGAGAAATCAAAACTTTATGAGATTCTATTATTTTTTTGCTTTTATATTCAAAAATAATTTCACTAATTTTATCTTTTGCTTTTTGAATATCTTTTTCTGATACCAATAAACTTTCGAGAAGCGAAATAGATTTAATATCATTATAATATTCAGAAATAGATTCGTCTAAATGTAATAATACGTTATCTGTTTTTTCTATATAATTGTTTAAATGTTCAAATGTAACTTCAGATTCCTTTGTTAATATTTCTTTTTCAAAAGCAATATCTATTGTTTCATTATCGTTGTCATCAAAGCTTGAGACAATAAAGTTATTATTTTCTGTTTTTGTTATTTCTTTAAAAAAAGATTTATCATCTTTTTCTACACAGTTCACAATACCTTCAATTGCATCTTGAATACTTTCCAAAATCGTAGATTTTCCTGTTCCACTTTGCCCAATGAAACATATTTTTTCTAAAGGTTTTCCTTCTTTTTTGTGTCCTTTAGGGTATGTTAAATCAATAGAAAAATCTTTAAATTGTTGAAAATTTTTTATTT
Organism: Bacteroidales bacterium; assembly: GCA_029938985.1. Classification (GTDB taxonomy): domain Bacteria; phylum Bacteroidota; class Bacteroidia; order Bacteroidales; family JAOZQN01; genus JAOZQN01. The sequence goes on from JAOZTW010000099.1 coordinate 1,702, forward strand.
TTATTTTTTTTATTTTCATTTTATTGATACTTTTTCTAATTGTGTTAAAAAATACTTTGCACTATTATTATTTTTTGCAGCATTTTCTATTGAAAAACCAGCTTCGATAAATTTATTTGCAATAAGTTCTTCTCCTATTTTTCCTTTTCTTTTTTTATTTTTATTTAAAAGACCTATGATTATTCCTTTTGCGTCTTTTTGTTGTTCTGTATTCTTATTAAAGTTAATACCCATTTTTTTCATCGCTACTTTATCTGACAAAAACCATGATTCCAATTCTCGTATTGCAATAATAAAAATATGCTCTTCTTTTTTTTTATAATTTTTTTCTACTTTAATAATGTCTTTAATACGGTTTTCAATTACTGTTGCAACACAAGATTCATTGTCAGAATCGGTAATAATAAACACATAATCAGAATTTGTCCATGTTAATATTTCTTTTGGCAATTTTGTATATCCTCCCGCACTAATTAATCTACCTGTTGTTATATTTAAGCTTTCTAAGGTTTTTTTAAAATTATCAGAATTTAGAAAAATCAAATCAGAAGCTCCTTCAAAAATAAAATCTATTACCACGGCAGACCTCCTTTTAGTTCATTGGAAAGCCATGCATGGTCGGCTTTTTTATTTTTAAAATCATCTTTTTTATATTGTTTTATAGTTGTTTGTCCTGTATTTTTATCTTTATTTACAGTAATTAATTCTTTTTCTTCTAACAAAGACACCAAAATTGGAGAATGTGTAGTTATCCAAATATGAGTTTTATCTTCTTTTGTTATTTCTCTAAAAAATTCAATAAGTGTTTTTATTGCATAAGGATTTAAGCCTATTTCTGGTTCTTCTATGCAAATATATTGCTGGTGTTTTGTTTGATACATCAAAGCTAATAATGACAATATATAATACGTTCCTTCAGAAATTAAAGAGTTTTTAAACGGTTTTTTTGTCGCTTTTTCATAAATTAATAGTTCGTATTTTCCGCTGAATATATCTTTTTCTATTTCAATATTTTTTAATCCTGGTACAAGTAATATAGCCCAATCTAAAAATTCCTCTTTCAAATCTTTATCCAAAAAAATATCATTTAATATTTTAGGTAAGTTTTCTGCATCAAGTTTTAAACAAGAATTTGTATTTAATCTATTTTTCGCTCTTTTGGTATTATCAATAAAAAGCCGAGAAAATGTGTTTTTTATATTTTCATTAAATAATAAACTTTTTTTTATATTATTACCATCATATTTTACCGAATAAGAAAAATCATTTTTTAAACTAATTTTAATTTCCAGTTTATTATTTCCCTTTTCTTGTTCGTTGTAATTTAAGATATTTTCTTTTCCTCCAAAAATACTAAAAACTTCGTTACCTGTAATTTTATAACTATGATTAAAAAAATCTAATGCCTCAAAAATAGAAGTTTTACCAGAAGCATTTGCTCCCACAAAAACGAGAAACTTATTTGGTTTTTTTATTTCTACATCTACTAATGCTTTATAATTTTTTATTGTTATATTTTCTATTTCAAATTTATAATCGGCTGATTTTATTTTGCTTTTATATTCAGAATAATAATCTTCTTTTATTTTTTGCTTAATATCATTGGCAGATAATTTATTTTCAGTTCCATATTTTAAATAAAATTCTTGTTCTTCGTCATAATTTGTTTTACGCAAAAGAGCAATATGCGTACTAAAAACTATATTTTTATATTCTGTTAATAAATCTTTTTTGTATCTATAACTTTTATACAAAAGAACCATGTCTCTAAGTGCGGCTCTTGAATAGCCTCTTATATTTATTTTATTTTCTATTTCTTTATATTTTGTATCCGACACTTCTTTTGGATACTCCTTATAAATTAATTTTCCTGTTTCAAATCTTTTTAATACTCCATTAAGATTTTTATCATTAATTATATTTTTTAATTTTTTAATTAAATCTGTCATTATATTTTTACTTTATTTGAGTAATAAAAATATTATAGTTGCAAAAATTGTTACTACAATCTAAGTAAATTTCTGGAGACTCCAGAAATTATTACGCAAAATAGGATTATTTAGGCGTTTTTTCACATAAAACGTCAATTATTTCTGGAGACTCCAAAAATTATCAAGCAATTTTTTTTTAGATAGTTTGCTTAAAATATTAATTATTTCAGGAGACTCCAAAAATAATCAAGCACAATGATAAGTGTAATTGGGTCGCTCTCAATCTCCAATTACACTTATATGGTTCTGATTGCACATTTGATATGGTGTGTTTTGGGTCGCTCGTGTTCCCCCTAAACACCAATATATCAAAAGCTTTGTGTCTATTGTTTCCATAATTTAATATTGTCAATATATTTGAAATGCTTTAAATTAAGTGTATATAATTCAAAACCACTACTTATGACTGTTGCAGCAATCAAAGCATCAGGCAAATCTAAATTATGACTTAAAGAATATTTTTGCATCATATTAATAAAATTACGGCTTATTTTTTCATTTATATGTAAAACTTTTAATTCGTTTATGTCTTTTTGAATATTCTGTAGTTCTGTTTTGTTAAATGCTCCAAATATCAATTCTCCCGCAGTTACTGAACTTAATGCAATATTATCATTTCCTATTTTATGCAGATTTTCAATTACTTGCCTATTTCCTTTGTAAAATTCAATGAAGATATTTGTATCGCAAATTACTAATCTCTTTTCCATGCCTTTTTTCTTAAAGTTTCTTGTGTAATATTTCTATCTTTCCACATTCCGGCTGATTGAAAAAAATTATGTTCAGTTTTTTTCTTTTCAGTTTCTTCTAATTTTGGTAATTCAAGAAAATCATAGTAACTTAACATTTCATAAAGAAACATTAAACGTTCTTTATTTTTTACTTTTATTGTTAAAGTTTCCATTTTAGTTTGTTTTTTTTATGTAATTATTCCGTTTCATTGTCAGGTTCTTTGAATTTATAAAGTTCACTATACCATTCAAACTCTGTTAAAATTAATTCAATTTTATCGAAAATATTTTTTGCTGTATATAGGCTTGTCTGAATAAAATATTTATCAGATATTTTGGAATATTTTTGTCTGCTTCTGATAAAATTATTCAATGATACAATTATATTACTATAAAACAATTATATAACTATAAAACAATAGATTAAAGAAATACAAATGTGTAAAAACTTTTGTATGGGTACTTACAAAAAATTTAGGCGTTTTTCACGAGTGTCAAGTTCAAGGCTTTTTTGAAATATTAGAATTAAAGTTTACCTTTGTAAATGAGCATTTTAATATTTCAAAAGTAACGATGAAATTGATACTCGTGAAAAACACCATTATTTCTTTGTTGTATTCCATAGTTTTATTGTTTGAACAATTTTTTTCGTACTATTCTAATTTATAGAAAGCCTTAAAATATATATTTGTGAAACAAACCTTTTTCAGAAAATTTGCTTAAAATATTAATAATTTCTGGAGACTCCAGAAATTATCAAGCAAAATATGATTATTTAGGCGTTTTCTTACAAAAAATGTCAATTATTTCTGGAGACTCCAAAAATATATTTTTTAATATATATAAAATTCAGACACCTTATATAATAAGGTGTCTAAAATAAATAAAATTAAGCTGTTTTATAGTTCCTTGTTTTAACTTCAATTTCTTCGTAAGCTAATGGTTCTTTTATTAGTTCTGGTTCTTGGTCTTCGCCTTTGTATTTCCATGCACTAACATACATATAACCTTTGTCTTGACGCAATGCTTCTCCGTCTTCAGTTATATATTCTGTACGGAAGTGTCCTCCACAGGATTCGTTTCTGTTGAGTGCGTCTTTTGCCATTAGTTCACCAAATTCTAAGAAATCAGCCACACGGTTTGCTTTTTCAAGTTCAACATTTATTCCATCTGTTGTTCCCGGAATAAACACATCTTGCCAAAATTCTTTTCTTATTTGTTTAATTTCTGCAATAGCTTTTTTCAGTCCTTCGGCGTTTCTTGCCATTCCTACTTCTTTCCACATTATTTTACCAAGTCGTTTGTGGAACGAATCAACTGATTGTTTACCTTTTACGTTCATTAATTTATCAATGTGAGCTTTCACATCAGCTTTTGCTTTTTCAAATTCTTTGCCGTTTGCGTCCATGCGAGGCGTTTCAATTTCGTAGGCAAGATAATTTTGAATAGTGTAAGGAATAACAAAATATCCATCAGCAAGTCCCTGCATAAGTGCCGAAGCTCCGAGTCTGTTTGCTCCATGGTCTGAGAAATTGGCTTCACCAGTAGAAAACAATCCTGGAATTGCTGTTTGAAGTTCATAATCAACCCATGTTCCTCCCATTGTGTAATGTATTGCAGGGAATATTTTCATTGGTGTTTCATAAGGATTATCATCGGTTATTTTTTCGTACATTTGAAAAAGGTTTCCATAACGAGCCTCAATCACGTTTTTACCAAGTCTTTTGATAGCATATTTAAAATCAAGATACACACCCTCTTTGGTTGCATTGTTTTCTATACCAAAACCTTTGTCGGTTCGTTCTTTGGCGGCACGTGCTGCCACATCTCTTGGCACAAGGTTTCCAAAAGCAGGGTAGCGACGTTCTAAATAAAAATCTCTGTCTTCATCGGCAAGGTCTTCTGGTTTCATTTTTCCTGCTCTAATTGCTTCGGCATCTTCTTTTTTTCTTGGCACCCAAATTCGTCCGTCGTTTCTCAAACTTTCGCTCATAAGAGTCAGTTTTGATTGAAAATCGCCATGCGAAGGAATACATGTTGGGTGAATTTGCACATAACAAGGGTTTGCCATATATGCACCTTTTTTGTATGATTTCCAAGCGGCACTACCATTTGAACCCATTGCATTTGTGGATAAGAAAAATACATTTCCGTAACCACCTGTTCCAAGTACTACTGCGTGTCCAAAATGACTTTCTATTTTACCTGTTACAAGGTTACGAGTAATTATTCCTCTTGCTTTTCCATCAATAACTACTATGTCCATCATTTCGGTACGTGGGAAAAGCTCCACATTTTTCAGATTTATCTGACGGTTTAAAGCACTGTATGCTCCCAGTAAAAGTTGTTGTCCTGTTTGTCCTCTGGCATAAAATGTTCGTGAAACTAATGCTCCACCAAAAGAACGGTTATCTAACAAACCACCATAATCTCTGGCAAAAGGTACTCCTTGTGCAACGCATTGGTCTATAATACTGTTACTTACCTCTGCAAGTCTATACACATTTGATTCTCTTGACCTATAATCACCACCTTTTATTGTATCGTAAAACAAACGGTAAACAGTGTCGCCATCGTTTGGATAATTTTTGGCAGCATTTATACCACCCTGTGCCGCAATACTATGTGCTCTACGTGGACTGTCTTGATAACAAAAAGCTTTTACTTTAAACCCCATTTCGCCAAAACTTGCCGCAGCAGCTGCACCAGCAAGCCCTGTTCCTACTACTATTATATCTAATTTTCTTTTATTTGCTGGATTTACTAAATTTTGATGTGCTTTATAATTTGCCCACTTTTCTGCAAGTTTGCCAGCGGGTATTTTTGAATTTAATGTAGTCATAATTTAATTATTTATTATTAATGTTTAATGAATAATTGGCTACTGCCAATGAATAAGAATATTATAATTGCTTAATAAGGTTTTCTTATCCAAAAATTAGGAAATAAATAGGAATAATAGAAAATCCACCTGCAATAATTATTGTGTAAATTCCTCCAATTATTTCTAATCGTTTTTTCCAATTATCGTTGCTTAAACCAATTGATTGGAAAGCCGACCAGAATGCGTGTTTAAGGTGCATACCAAGTGCGAGTGCTCCAATGATGTAAATAATATCGTACCACCAAATTGCGAACAAGCTGGTTACAAGCGTATAAGTATCGTGCATGTGAACTCCGTCAATTGTAACTTCTTCTACTCCAATGCCAGATTTTACTTTTATAAAAAAGTTAATTATATGAAGTACAAGAAAAGCAAGAATTGCTATTCCAAGATAAATCATGTTTCTTGACACCCATTTACTGCTTTTGCTTTGGTCAAATTTAGCATACTTACTTCCTCCTCTTGCTATCTTGTTTTGTATTTCAAGCACAACTCCATAAATTATATGCACCAAAAAACCTACAACAAGCATTGGCTCCATTACCTTCATCAAGGGGTTTGACCCCATAAAATTAGCTGCGGTGTTAAATAACACACCTTCATCGGGAAACAACAACAACAAATTAATTGTTAAATGTACAAGTAAAAATGTTATCAAGAACAATCCTGATACGCTCATTATTAGCTTTTTGCCAATAGAGCTTTTAAAAAATCCTTTCATAATTTAAAGTTTTAAAAAATTTAGTTATCTTTGTGGTTTAAAATGTAATAATAAAAGAATAAACATAAAAACGAAGAACAACAAAGTTCTTATTTTCTGTGCATATATTAAAAATATCAATAATTTTAAATATCACTGCAAAAATATAATTATTTTTATATAATAAAAATGATATAAATTTTTTTAATCAATTTATAAAGATTCTAAATTATGCCAATAAAATTAAAAGCCTCATTTTTCAATAACAATAGGAAATATGTTCTTGAAAATTTACCAAAAAACTCTATCGCATTCATTAATTCTAACGATGAATTACCAAGAAACGGAAGTTTAAAACATGTTTTTCGTCAAAATTCCAATCTATTCTATCTTACAGGAATTAACCAAGAACAAACATTTCTTATTTTGTCTCCCAATCACCCTGATTCTGCAAAAAGAGAGCTACTTTTTGTTAGACCAACAAATGAGCGAATAGCAATTTGGGAAGGAGCAAAATTATCAAAAGCAGAAGTAACCGAAATATCGGGAGTTGAAAATATTAAATATGTACACGAATTTGAACTTTTGTTGGCAGATTTAATGTTTTATGCCGAAAATGTTTATATAAGTACAAATGAAAACCTCAGTTATTCAAGATTTTATAATGATGCCGATTTAAGATTTATTGATAACTTAAAAATTAAATATCCTTTACATTCTTATAAAAGGCTGTCGCCAATTATTACTAAAAAAAGGTTAGTAAAAGAAGATAATGAAATAGAAATGATGCAAGAGGCTTGCAGGTTTACAAAGCAGGCTTTTGAAAGAGTGTTGAAATTTACTAAACCAGATGTAGCAGAATACGAAATACAGGCAGAAATAACTCACGAATTTATTAGAAATAATGTAAAAAGTCATGCCTATCAACCAATAATTGCATCAGGAAAAAATGCTTGTACTCTTCATTATATAAGCAATAATAATATATGTAAAAGTGGAGATTTAGTGCTAATGGATTTTGGTGCTGAATATAGAAACTATGCAGCAGATTTAAGTAGAACAATTCCTATAAATGGCAAATTTACTGAACGACAAAAGGAAATTTATAAAGTTGTTTTGAAAGTTCTAAAAAAATCTATTGAATTAATGGTAATTGGAAAAACATTAAATATTTTGAATAAAGAAGTAGGTAAAATTATGCAAGATGAATTATTAAAACTAAAACTAATTAGCGAATCTGATATTAAAAAACAAAAAAAAGATAAACCTGCTTATAAAAAATATTTTATGCACGGAATCTCTCATTTTATGGGACTTGATGTGCATGATGTTGGAACAAAAGATACAAAATTTGAAGCAGGAATGGTACTTTCTTGTGAACCAGGAATATATATTGCTGAAGAAAATCTTGGAGTTAGATTAGAGAACGATATTCTGATTACCAATGGTAAACCAATAAATTTAATGACCGATATTCCAATAGAAATAAACGAAATTGAAAAAATGATGGAAAATTAATAATTGGTTTACTCCTTAAATTTCAATTATTTATAAAATTTTTGTTGAAACCTTATTATAACGGATTTTTGTTGAAATTGCAATTTGCAGATAAACAATTAATTATATAACAAATAAATTATTTAAAATTTAAAAAATCAGTGTTACTCCGTTATATCTGTGTTGCTATCATCTATAAAATAGGAACACAGACAACTTTGATTAGACTGATTTTTACAGATTTGTATTTTTCAACAAAATCCGTTTTAATTAGGTTAAAACAAAATAACTAAGCCCAATCTACTTATTTATTTTGCCCTTTTAAAAATTTTAAAATATCATTAAATAGCTCGTTATTTGCAGATTTGTTAAAATTCTAAAAGAACAAAAAAACGACGTATCCTGGAGTTACTTATTATTTCATTTTCACTAAGTTAAAATGTATTTAACATTTTTTAAAAATATAGAATTTTGCATTATGCTATTTTATTTTTACTTTTGTGCGGTATTAAAAATTTTATCTAAATAAAAAAGCATGACACAGACAATAGACCTTAATGAATTAAATTTAAAAATAGAAAAGGAAAGTTCGTTTCTCGAACTTATTCGCATGGAGATGAACAAAGTAATAGTTGGACAAAAACATCTAATTAACAACTTGCTTATTAGTCTATTATCTAATGGACATATTCTGTTGGAGGGCGTTCCTGGACTTGCAAAAACACTTGCCGTAAACACACTTGCAACTATTATTGATGCAAAATTTAGTAGAATCCAGTTCACTCCCGACCTGCTTCCTGCCGACTTGCTTGGAACAATGATATATAGTCAAAAAAAGGAGGAATTTCATATTAAGAAAGGACCTATTTTTGCAAACTTTATTCTTGCAGATGAGATAAATCGCTCGCCTGCAAAGGTTCAATCAGCCTTGCTCGAAGCAATGCAGGAACGACAAGTAACAATTGGTGCTGAAACGTTTAAATTAGAAGAGCCATTTTTGGTACTTGCCACACAAAACCCAATAGAACAAGAAGGTACATATCCTTTGCCCGAAGCACAAGTTGATAGATTTATGTTGAAGACAATAATAAGTTATCCTAAAAAAGAGGAAGAACGGTTAATTGTAAGGCAAAACATATCTAAATCGTATCCAGTTGCAAGTCAGGTAGTAGATATAAGCAAAATACTTAAAGCAAGAGAAATAGTAAAAGAAATACATGTAAGCGAAAAAATAGAAAAATATATAATTGACATTGTTTTTGCAACACGTTTCCCCGAAGATTACGGATTAAATAATTTGAAAGAATTAATAAGTTTTGGAGCTTCGCCAAGAGCAAGTATTTTTTTGGCACAAGCCGCAAAAGCTCTTGCATTTATCAAAAAAAGAGGATATGTTTTACCAGAGGATATAAAAATAATTTGCCACGATGTACTCCGTCACCGTATAGGATTGTCTTATGAAGCAGAAGCAGAAAACATTACTCAGGATAATATTATTAGTCAAATTTTAAATAAAATAGAAGTACCTTAGGAATTTGAAAATAATAAGTTCGGAAACAGCAAAATTAGTTTGCTATTTTTAGAACTTAAAACAAATTACTAACTAAAGTTTTTGCCTTCATATTTGCCAGATTATTAGATAGTTGTAGTTTTTAAATGAAAACATAACACCCAAATAATCAACACATTACGGTTTTGTAAAAAACACTTAATTAGCATACTGTAAGCATTTTACAAGTGGTATTACAAAAAG